>NZ_JANSJN010000067.1:0-6509 GCF_047462555.1 Synechococcus sp. B60.1 | reverse complement strand
TTAACCGTCGATGACCCACCTCCCCAAGTCACCCCTGGGATCCGTAACCCTAGCCCCTCCCCGCACCTTCCCCCTTACCGCTGTCGTCGGACAGCAAACCGCCAAGCTGGCTCTATTGCTGGCGGCGGTGGATCCCAGCTTGGGAGGGGTGGTGCTGGTGGGGCCGCGCGGCACGGCCAAGTCGGTCTTGGCCCGAGGGATCCACGCCCTGCTACCTCCCATCGAGGTCATCGCCGGCTCCTATTGCAACGACGACCCGGCGCGGCCTGAGACCTGGTCGGACTGGGCCAAGGCCCGCTACCCGCAGGGGACGACACCCCCCACCCAACTGATAGCCCCTCCCTTTGTCCAGATTCCCCTGGGGGTGACGGAGGATCGGCTGCTGGGATCCGTGGATGTGGAGGCCTCGGTGAAGCAGGGGGAAACGGTCTTCCAGCCAGGGCTCTTGGCTGCCGCCCACCGCGGTGTGCTCTATGTGGACGACATCCACCTCTTAGACGACGCCATCGTCAACCTGCTGCTGACAGTGGTGGGAGAGGGGGTAAACCGCCTGGAACGAGAAGGGCTGAGCCTGCAGCACCCCTGCCGGCCTCTCCTAGTGGCCACCTACAACCCCGAAGAGGGATCCCTGCGCCCCCACCTGCTGGATCGCCTAGCGCTGGTGGTGCCGGTGGGGCAGGAGCTGAGCTTGGAGGAGCGAGGGGAAATTGTCCAGCGGGCAACTCGATTTGTCGACGCCCCTGAGCCCTTTCTGGCCGAGCATCAGGCGGAAGTGGAGGAAATCCGCACCCGCATTCTCCTGGCGCGGGAGTGGCTGCCCCAGGTCAAGCCACAGCGGGAGCAGATCCACTACCTGGTGCAGGAGGCCATCCGCGGCAATGTCCAAGGCCATCGAGGGGAGCAGTTTGCCCTGCGGGCGGCCTCTGCCCTGGCGGCGCTGGAGGGACGGGATCACCTCTTGGCCGAAGACCTGCAACAGGCAGTGCAACTGGTGCTGCTGCCCCGCGCCCGCTACAACCCCGACCAGCCACCTCCTCCCCCACCCCCATCCCAGCAGTCGGATCTCCAGCCGCCAGAGCCCGACAAGGAGGGAGAAGACAGAGAAGAGACGGAACCCCAGCCGGAAAATCTCAGCCTGCCCCAGGAGTTTTTCTTCGATCCCGAACAAGTAGCCCTTGACCCGCGCCTCTTGGCCTTTGCCCAAGCTCTAAGCCAACAGGGAAAAACGGGATCCCGCAGCTTGGTGTTTAGCACCGACCGGGGCCGCTACGTCAAGCCCATCCTGCCCCAGGGAGCCAACCCCCGCATCGCCGTTGACGCTACCCTGCGGGCTGCCGCCCCCTATCAGAAAAGTCGCCGCCTACGGCACCCAGGGAGGGCCGTCATCGTCGAGCCTGGCGACATCCGCGCCAAGAAGCTGGCCCGCAAAGCTGGAGCCTTGGTGATCTTCGTGGTGGATGCCTCTGGCTCCATGGCTCTTAACCGCATGCAGGCGGCCAAAGGCGCAGCTCTGCGCCTGCTGACCGAGGCCTACCAAAACCGTGACAAGGTTGCCCTGATTGCCTTTCGCGGCGAGGCTGCCGAAGTGTTGCTGCCCCCCACCCGCTCCATCGAGCTGGCCCGCCGCCGCCTGGAATCCCTGCCCTGTGGCGGCGGATCCCCCCTGGCCCATGCTCTCACCCAAGCGGTGCGCCTGGGGGTGAACGCTCGCGCCAGTGGCGACGTGGGTCAAGTCATGCTGGTGGCCCTTACCGATGGCCGAGCTAACATCCCCCTCAGCCGCTCTCTGGGACGCAGCGAAGGCGATCCCACTGACCTGAAGCAGGAGCTGCGGGAGATCGCCCTGCGTATCCGCGCCCTGGGGCTGAAGCTGCTCTTAATCGACTCGCAGAGCCGCTTTGTAACCACTGGCTTTGGCGCCGAGCTGGCCGAGCTGGCGGGCGGACGCTACTTTCATCTGCCCCGCGCCACCGACCAGGGGATCGCAGCCGTGGCCCGCTCGGCCATGCAAGAGGGACGCCCATACCCTTGAGAGAGCAGCTCTCCCTCGGTAGGAGCTGTAACTTTTCTTAATGTTTAGTTATGATCCCTGTAGGCGCTCTCCACCTTGCCCTATGACCACAGGACTCCTGCCAGAACTGCTCCTTGAGAATCCTATGGCCGTCGACTGGGTTAGCCGGGGGGTGAGCGCAGCCATTCGCGCTCTCTTTAAGCATGCAGAGCGGTTGGAGGCGCGCGTGCGGGCAGAGCCCATTGCCAAGCTGTTGCAGGGACGCATCGACAGCTTTGAGCTGCGGGGCCAGCACCTGCAGATGTACAACGGCCTGCGGCTTTCGCTTTTGGAGCTGTTTTGCAATGCTGTGGCCATCGATTTCAGCCAAATCTGGCAGGGGCGGATCAAGCTGCGGCAGCCGGTGCAGGCCACAATGCGGGTGGTGCTGAGCGAAGCGGATCTGGCGCAATCTTTCAACACCCCTTTTGTGCTGAGCAAGCTGGCCCAGGTGGGGCAGGAAGGCAAGCCTCTGTCGTTTCATCAGGTCGAGGTTCACATCACCCCAGAGCAGCGGCTGCAATTGCAGGCCAAGGTTCAGTCAGGGGGAGCAAAGCCCTTGCAGGTGGGCTTTTCCGCTCGCATTCAGGTGCTAGAACGCCGCCGCATTTGCTTTGCCGATCCGCTGTGTGAAGGCGACACAGAGGAGGGGCGGGCCCTGAGCCAAGCCTTGGTGGATCACCTGAATGCACTCCTGGATTTGGATCGGCTAGCCCTGCAAGGGAGCGAGCTGCGGGTAGATCGGGTGTGCCTACAGCCTCAACAGATGATCCTCTACGGCAGCGCTACTCTGGTGCGGTTTCCCACCCGCCAACCCCACTGGGAAAATGCTTGACAACCTTTCAGGCGGCGTGTACGCTCAAGACTGGTGAGGAGTGAAGAGAAGAAGCCTCTGGGGTCGAAACACGGACAGACGCCCAGAGGTTTTTTCATGACCTGGTCAGCCTCGACGGGGACACCGCACCCATACCTAGCCCCCGAGCTTCAACTCTTCTCAACTCAACCATAGGGGACTTTTCCCAACACGCACCTGGCACAACTTTTGCTCGGAAAGGTTCGAAAGAGTCTCCCCTGAGACTTAGGGGTCTTGGTTCAGTTGCAAGTGCCCTCCCAGGTCATCGCCTGCCAGAAGGCCGCGGAAGGTTGGTGCAATACAATGCGATTGCCATCGGGATCCTGGAAGTCCACCTCCTGGCCGTGAAAGGCCTGCCGCAAGGGCGAAACGGGGATCTGGTGCTCCGCCAACACCGCCGCTAGGGATCCGAGGCATGCCGCCAGATCCTGCACCTGCAGGCAAAGACTTACTGCCCCCGCCTGGGCGGCAAACTCTGGATGGAGACTGCGGTAGAGGCCCAGTCGCAGGCCAGGCAGGCGAAACTCCACATACACTGGCTCTCCCTCCCTGGAGAGCTGAACTTGGGGCGGGATCCCCAAGAGGGTCTGGTAAAAGTGCAACAAACGGGGCAAATTGGGGGTGGCCAAGCTCAGCAAAGCTGCAACAATCTGCATCGCAACCGGAAAAAGGAAGCTACCCATTTTAATCCCAACTTCCGCTGATGGCCAGCCCTAACTGCGCCACTCGGAAAGGGATCCCCGTGGCGGGGGAGATTCTCTCCCAGGATTGGATTATAGTAGGTACCGAGACTTGCTGCTCTTCACGAAGTAAAAACTGGAGCAACCTACCGTGGGGCTATTCAGCCGATTTTCCCGTGACATGGGCATCGATCTGGGCACGGCCAACACCCTAGTCTATGTGGCTGGCCGCGGCATTGTCCTACAGGAGCCCTCTGTTGTCGCCATCGACCAAAACACCAAACAACCGCTGGCCGTGGGGGAAGATGCCAAAAAAATGTTGGGCCGTACCCCTGGCAACATCGTGGCTGTGCGCCCTCTGCGCGATGGGGTGATCGCCGACTTCGACACGGCGGAGATGATGCTGAAGCACTTCATCCAGCGGGTGCATGGAGGTCGTTACTTGATCGCCCCGCGCATCGTCATCGGGATCCCGAGTGGGGTGACTGGCGTGGAGCGACGGGCGGTGATGGAAGCGGCCCTGCAAGCTGGCTCGCGGGAGGTATATTTGGTGGATGAGCCGGTGGCGGCAGCAATCGGAGCGGGGCTGCCGGTGCAAGAGCCCACCGGGAACATGATCATCGACATCGGCGGCGGCACCACCGAGGTGGCCGTCCTCAGCTTGCAAGGGATCGTCCTCAGCGAGTCGGTGCGGGTGGCAGGAGACGAGCTGAGCGAGGCCATTATCCAGTACATGAAAAAAGTTCACAACCTCACCATCGGGGAGCGCACTGCCGAAGAGATTAAAATTCAAATCGGCTCTGCCTACCCAATTCAAGAGGAGCTGACCATGGAAGTGCGTGGCCTCCACCTGCTCTCGGGTTTGCCCCGTACCGTTACGGTGAAGAGCACTGAGATCCGTGAGAGCATGGCCGAGCCGCTCTCGGTCATTGTGGAGGCCATCAAGCGCACCCTGGAGCGCACGCCGCCGGAATTGGCGGCAGACATTATTGACCGCGGCATTATGTTGGCGGGAGGGGGGGCGTTGCTCAAGGGGCTAGACGCCCTGATCAGCCACGAGACCGGGATCCTGGTTCACATTGCCCCGGATCCCCTCAGTTGTGTGGTGCTTGGTACAGGACGGGTTTTGGAGGACTTCAAGACCTTGGGTCGAGTCCTGAGCGGCAGCTTCAAAGGCTAGAAGCGTTTCTCTATGCGCTTCCCTAAGGATCTTAGAATCCCAAGGGCAGGTGTGAGTCGAGTGGTTCAAAGGGGTGCTGATTGAATCGGCTACACCAGTGGTGGAGGCGCCATGGTTTGGGGCTGCTCCTGTCTGCTTCGACGATAGGAGGGGCGTGGGCTTTGCGCCAGACTCAGGGATCCTTGCTGGTGGAACTGTACAGTTGGCTCACCGCACCCATCCGCCCACCTGTGAACCCTGACGCCGTACTTAGCCAGGCCGCCACCCGCGAGCTGCAGGCCCTGGTGGCCGAGCTGCAGCGTCAAAATCGCGAGCTAAAGCAACTGCTGCAGTTTACCGAGCAGATGCCCCAGGCGAGGATCCCGGCGGCAGTGGTGGGCCGCAGCGCCGATCACTGGTGGCAACAGCTCACCCTCAGCCGTGGCAGCCGACATGGGGTCAGGGTAGGAGATGTGGTCATGGCACCAGGAGGATTGGTCGGGCGGGTTGAGGCGGTAACCCCCAACACCAGCCGCGTGCTGCTGATCAGCGATCCCACCAGCCGTGTCGGGGTGATGCTCAGCCGCAGCCGGCACATGGGCATCTTGCGGGGCACCGGCACCCAGAATGCCATCTTGGATTTTTTCGATAAGGATCCCAAAGTGGAAGTGGGGGATGTGGTGGTAACTTCGGGCCTAAGCAGCTTCTACCCGGCGGGGGTTGTGGTGGGAACGATTCGAGCCATCAACCTGGATGCCAGCCCTGCCCCACAAGCCACTGTTGAACTGTCGGCGCCCCTGGGCCTCTTGGAGTGGGCCTTGATTTACCGCTATGCTCAACCTTCTGCTTCTCAACCTTAAGTCTCGCCTCAATTGGCTGGTCACCGCCTTGTCGGGGCTGTTGGCGGTGGTGGCCCCTTGGTGGCGGGGGCCAGGCTTGGAGCTGGCGGGCTTAACCCCCGACTGGCCCCTGATCTGGGTGGTGTGCTGGAGCGTGCGGCGCAAGGCTTGGCAGGGGGCTGTTGCCGGGATTACATTGGGTTTTCTGCAGGATGCCCTGACCAACCCTTATCCTACCCATGCTCTGGGGTTGGCAGTGGTCGGGATCCTCACGGCCAAGTTGCAGAAACAGCGCTACATGCAAGAGGACTTCATCTCTGTGGCTTTGATCGTCTTCGGCATGGTGGTGATTGCCGAGACGCTGATGGCACTGCAATGGATGTGGTTGACGGCCTCTCAGGGATCCGCTGGCCTCGAGCCAGCGGAAATGGTAAATTGGCTAGATGGGTTGGCGAACTCCTCGCCCGCTGCCGCTGCTATTGGCGGCAATGGCCCACGTTCTCTGGAGAGCATCTGGTGGAACCATCAGCGCAATGCTCTCACGTCGGCTATTCTAAGCAGCCTGTGGGCCCCCGCTCTCTATTGGCCCCTCAGCCGTTGGTGGCAATCTCAAGAAGAGAGCTAGCTGCAGGTTCTGGGGCCAGCGCTCTGCATTCTCCAAGCCAGCATTCCCCACAGCCGCTGCCGGGCTCGATGGGACATCAGTTGCACAGCCACTATTCCAAACGGCGGCGAAACTGCTCCTTGTCCTAGCCCCTACTTCCTCTCTCCCTGGGAGAGGGGCCGAACTTGGGTGGGGGCTTGTAGTCGCTCTCAGAGGGATCCGTTTTCGCGTGAACGACTCCCGACACTCATCTTCGTTGAGTCAACACAAGAGTACGGGCTTCACGCTTCACAAACTTGTTGGTACAGAGGTCTTGGCGTGCTG
>NZ_JANSJN010000066.1:0-17299 GCF_047462555.1 Synechococcus sp. B60.1 | reverse complement strand
CTTTATCAAATCCAAGTCACCCAAATGGCCGCCGAAGTCGGATCCCGCTGGAAAGCCAATCACCCCCTAGCCCCCTACCTCAATTTGGCCCCAGGTGAAGCCCCACCACCCCCCTCGCGACTGGATACTGCCGTGGAGCTGGTCATTCCCACCCCCAGCCCCACTCCTTAGACGCTTTCTGCGGGGCTAGCCCTGCACCTAGGGGAACTGGGGGCTGGCCTAATGCATGCGGCAGGTTAAAGTAGCACTGAGAACGTTGCTGCCGTCTTAGTGGAGACTTCTCCTGCCCATGACGTCTGAACCCCACCCTCCCCAACCCACAAGGCCGGAAAGGGACAACCCGCTCCTAGCTCCCTCCACCCGCGCTGAGGCAGCGGCTGGCAACTTTCCTCCAGAGACAGAGACTGCTACTCCTGCTCCGGCTGCGATTGGGCCAGCGGGAGACCGCCGCTGGCTGCTGGGGGGGGCGCTCGCTATCTTTCTGGTAAGCCTAGGGCTACGCCTCTGGCGTCTGGCCGAGTTGCCGGCTCCAGTGTTTGACGAGGTGTATTTTCCTGAGTTTGCCCAAAATTACCTCGACGGCAAACCCTTCTACGACGTGCATCCGCCTCTGGGGAAGTACTTCATCGCCCTCAGCATCCAACTCTTTGGCCGCAACGAGTGGGGCTTTCGCTTGGCCACCGCCCTGTGTGGATCCTTAATTCCGCTTTTGCTCACCGGCTTGGCCTATCGCCTTACTTACCACGTCGGCTTTGCCCTCTTGAGCGGGGTGCTGCTCCTAACCGACGGGCTGTTTCTGGTGGAGTCTCGCTTTGGCCTGATTAACGTGTATTTGGTGGCCTTTGGCCTGGCGGCCTCGATTTTGCTCCTGAGCGGGCTAGAACGCCGTGGCTGGCAGCGGACTCTCCACCTCACTGGCTCCGGGATCCTGCTGGGGGCGGCGGCTTCGGTAAAGTGGAATGGCCTCTGGTTTGCCTTCATGTTTGCCCTGCTGGGGATCCTCGTCTGGGGGGTGGTCTGGCTGCGCCCGCAGTGGATCCCCCGCTTGGGCATTTTGATCCCAATCCGCCACCTGCGCTGGTGGCACTACGTCTTCTGCTTCGTCCTCGCCCCCCTGGCCTTCTATGCCATCCAGTGGATCCCTCACCTGCAGCTTAACCCGCAGCAGGGGCTAACCCTGGATTGGAGCTGGACGGGGATCCAGAACTACTTTCGATCCCTGGTGCTCATCAACCAATCCGTTTACAGCGGGCACCTCCATGCCGATCTCGTGGTGGATGAAAACACCCCTGTTCACCCCTATTGCTCCACCAGCTTGCGCTCCCTGGTGGCCTGGTTCCCGGCGCTGCGCCCTTGGCTGACTACCCCCTTGGCCTCGGCAGGGGCCTGGTCTTGGCCGATTATGGGCCGCCCGGTGGGCTACTACTTCAGCACCCAGGGCGATCTGTGGCGAGTCGTCCATGGCCTAGGCAATCCCTGGCTGTGGTGGCTGGGGACGGGATCCATCTTGGTACTGGTCTGGCGCGGGATCCGGCGCTTCCACGGCCTGGAAGCCTTTATCCTAATTGGCTATGCAGCCAACTACCTGCCCTGGTTTATCGTTAGCCGCTGCGTTTTCATCTACCACTACATGAGTGCTCTGGCCTTTAGCACGCTGGCCCTGGCCTGGCTGGTGCTGCTGGGCTGGCGGCACTCCCGTCGCTTCTGGCGCAGGGCGAGCATCACGGCGGTGGGCTTGGTTTTGGCGTCTTTTGTCTTCTTTTTCCCGATTTGGTTTGGCCTCCCCCTTAGCCCCAGTGGGTTCTATGCCCGCATGTGGTTTCGCCCCACGCCGACCCCGCTCTTTTGCTTTAGCCCCCAGGCCTGTGAGCGAGCACCCCTGCGCCTGCCGCCGATTCCTGGGCTGAACTGGATTTGAGGAAGGCATGGTAAGCTTTGTGCAGTTTGTTTGGGGAAAAAGCTGCGCTCCGTTGCTGGAAAACGGGGTGTGGCTTGCGAAAACCCTGTGGTGGAGGTAGTGGAAACCTATGGCCCGATCCTGCCCGAGTCCTGCCAACTCTCCCCGCCGTCCACCGGCCTACACAGGGCAGCCTGTCCCCGTCGGCGTGATTGGGGTTGGCAACATGGGCCAGCACCACACCCGCGTCTTCAGCCTGATGAAGGATGTGCAGGTTGTAGGGGTAGCCGATATCAATGTGGAGCGAGGCTTGGATGTGGCCAGCCGCCACCGCGTTCACTTCTACGAAGATTACCGCGACCTCCTGCCCCACGTAGCGGCAGTGGCCATCGCTGTGCCGACGGTTTTGCACCACGAGGTGGGCATCGCCTGCCTAGAGGCGGGGGTTCATGTGCTGATCGAAAAGCCCATTGCCGCCAGCATTGGCGAGGCAGAATCCCTGGTCAACCGCGCCGCCGATTGCAATTGCATTTTGCAGGTGGGGCACATCGAGCGCTTCAGCCCTGTTTTTCAAAGGCTGGGGCAAGTTTTGCAGCGCGAGGAACCCTTGGCCTTTGAGGCCCATCGCCTTAGCCCTTATTCCGACCGCGCCAGCGACGTGTCGGTGGTGTTTGACCTGATGATCCACGACATCGACCTGTTGCTGGAGCTGATCCCTTCCCCAGTAACCCAAATTACCGCCAGCGGCAACCGCGCCTCCAAGCTGGGCTACCTGGACTACGTCACTGCCACCCTCACCTTTGCCAACGGCGCCATCGCCACCCTCACGGCCAGCAAGGTTACCCACCGCAAGGTGCGCAAAATTGCCGTCCACTGCAAAAATGCCCTCGTGGAGGCCGACTTTCTGCACAACGAGATCTCCATCTACCGCCAGGGAGGCGGCAGCAGCAGCGACTACGGCCAGGGATCCTACCAGCGGGATTGCCTCATCGAGAAGGTTCACATCGACCCCATTGACAAGCTCCACGCCGAGCTGGAGCACTTTATTAACTGTGTGCGGGGGGGCAATCAGCCGTCGGTGGGCGGGGAGCAGGCCCTGAAGGCCTTGAAGTTGGCTTCCGAGGTGGAGCGGATTGCCTTAGATGGATGCGCCTGGAGGGAGGCCAAACCCTGCCGGAGCTTTTTGTCTTAGCTTTGCCGCCGGCATCCAGGCGGTATCTTCTGGCAGCCGGTCATGGGTGGGGAGGGCGAGGATGGCAAAGGCTTGGTGGAGAGGCAAGGTTGAGCAATCGTGGTAGAAGAGGGGTTGGCCTTGGCAATCGGCGGCCTGGTGGCAGGGATCCTAGCCGGCTTTCTGGGTATCGGCGGCGGGACAATCTTGGTGCCCCTGCAGGTGAGCTTGGGGATCCCGCCGCTGCAGGCGGTGGCCACCAGCAACTTTTCCATTCTCCTCACCTCCCTGGCGGGCAGCATCCAAAACTGGCGCATGGGGATGCTGGATCCCAAACGGGTGATCCTGCTAGGGATCCCGGCTCTGGTTACAGCTCAGGGGGGGGCGATCCTCGCCAGTCGCCTGCCCGGCTATCTGCTACTAGCGGCCTTTGGGGTGCTGTTGCTGTCGAACATTTACCTGGTGGAGCTGCGCAAAACCGTGGTCGCCCACGCCCAAGCGTTGGAGAGGCCAGTTGTTGCTGCCGGCAGTCAGATGCCGCCGTGGCTAGCCCGCACCCTCACTGGTGGCGCTGCTGGCTTGTTGGCGGGGCTTTTCGGCATCGGCGGTGGCATCATCATGGTGCCGCTGCAGATCCTGCTGTTGCGGGAAACCCTCAAGGTGGCCATCCAAACCAGTTTGGGGGCAATTGTTCTCACGGCAACTGCTGCTACCCTCGGCCATGCGGGCCTGGGCAACTGGATGGCGAACGCTCTCGGCTTTGGAGATGGCACCATCCGCCAGAATGTGCTCTGGCTCCCGGGCCTGATCCTGGGTACAGGGGGGTTGGTCGGCGTCCAGATCAGCACCCGCACCCTGCCCAAGCTGCCGGATGAGATCGTCAGCCTGCTTTTCCGAACCTTTCTTGCTGGGCTTTCCCTCTACGTTTTTTGGCAAGCCTGGCAGAACTACCAAGCCCTGGACAACCAGTAGCAACTCCTCCCTTCAACGCCTTGCCCTCCCCTATGGGGAAAAACTCGCTGGTGGCCGCCCTTGGGAAGCCTCTGAAGCTGGCGCTAGGAGGCGAGGGAAAGGCTCTCACTCGACTTGCAGAGGTCGTGGACGGGGTAGCTGCCGAAAAGCTTCAGGGTTTCTGCGATCCCTTCCAGGGCAGCGATCACCTCTGCATCCAGGTAGGGCTGGCCAACCGGGTTCTCCAGATCGACAAAAAAGACATAGGTACCCGCCGATTTTTTGGTGGGGCGCGACTCGATGCGCGACATATTGAGGCCCCGCTCCGCAAAGACTTGCAGCGGCTTTAGCAGCGCCCCCGGCACATTGTGGGGCAGGCTGAAGGCCAAGGAAGTATGGGATCCCCCCGGTGAGGATCCACGGCGGCCCACCACCCAAAAGCGGGTGCAATTATCCGGGTGGTCGTTGATGGGACAGGCCAAGACCGGCAGTTGGTAGAGCTCAGCGGCCCGCTCTGAGGCAACGACGGCAGCGTTGGGCTGCGCTCGCAGCCGATCCAATTCTTCGGTGGTCGAGCGGGTCGGGATCAAGGTGGCCTGGGGCAGATGGGATCGCAGCCACGCCTGACATTGGGCCAAGGCTTGGGGATGGGAATAGACCTGCTCAATCTGCTCCAGCCGGGAGGCACAACCGATGAGGGCATGACGGATTGGCAGGATCAGCGCCTGGCGAATGCTCAGCCCCTCCAGTTGCCAGAGGGCATCCAAGGTCATCGAGACCCCGCCCTCGACGGAGTTTTCCACCGGCACCACCGCCCATTCTTGCTGGCCAGTAGCCACCGCTGACAAGCAGGCGCCAATGGTGGGGTAGGGCTCCAGAGGATGGGATCCCTGGCTGTGCAGATGAGGCTGCTCAGGACAGGCCAGCAGAGCGGCCAACTCCGTATAGGTTCCGGCAGGGCCTAGAAAGGCCACGGGCACAGGGGAGACGCTTGCAGCCATTCCTCGAAGTCAGGTATCACTGGGAGCTAGCTCTAACTCTACCGTCTCAGCATCGCTCTGTAGCAGCGGGCAGTCAGGCTCTGGACAGCGGGGATTGGCCGCCACCCTGTCCATCGCCTTCGCCACCTCCAGGCGAATTTGCCTCTGCAGCTCTTGATCCGCTTGGATAGCTTCCAGAGTGGAGATGGAGCCTTCAAAGCTGGTGGCGTAGCGAGGTGGGAGGTTGTTGAGGGCCAGGGCGGCTGCATCGTGACAGAATCTTTCGCAGGAGCAGTAGCGCTGCTGGCTTTCCAGCAGGAGCATCTCGTTTACGGCTTCGAGGACGGCTCGCTCCATTTGATTTTCCAGCCTCCTTAGGGGTTTGCGTGCCTCCATGGCTGCCTCCTTTCCATTGCCGATGGCGAATTGTCCCCGCCTCTCTTCCAGCCAGGATCTGCTACCCTCTAGCGTACCCAGCTCAGCAAACAGGGCTACTGCTAGCGGCCCCTTCGTTGACGAGTATCCTCGGCAGGCGGGCAGAAAGTCCGCACAGCAGTTCATAGGAAATAGTGCTCAACTGATCCGCCCAATCCTGGATGGATAAGCCCATCCTCTCTACGTGAGGGCCCAGCAGCTCCACCACATCGCCCACCTGAATATCCGGCCTCTCGGTTACATCCCACATGCACTGATCCATCGTGATCATGCCCACCTGCTGGATGAGGCCGCCGCGCACCCACCCTCGCAGCCAGCCGGAAAGCCGCCGGGGGATCCCATCGGCATAGCCGATGGCTAGGGTGGCAATACGACTGGGGCGAGAGGTAATGTAGCAATGCCCGTAGCTGACGCCGGTGTGGGCGGGTACGGTTTGGATGTGGGTCAGCCGCGCTTTAAGGCGCAGGATTGGTCTCAGCCCCGGCACCTGCAGGTGCGGGGCAGGAGACAAGCCATAGAGAGCCAACCCCAGCCGCACGCGGGAGTAGTGAAGACGGGTGAGGGCGCCGGCGGAGTTATCCAGATGCAGGGGGGGCAAGGGATCCCCGGCCTGGCGGATCTGCTCCACCACCTGGGCAAAGCGGGCCTCTTGCTGGGCCATCACCGGAGAATCGGGCTCATCTGCTGTTGCGAAGTGGGAAAATAGGCTACAGCCTTCCAGCTCGGGGATCCGGCAGATCTGCCCCCACACGGCGGCAGCCTTCTGCCAAGGGATCCCCAAGCGCGTCATGCCTGTATCCACGTTGAGGTGGACGGGGACAGGGCGCCCAGCCCAACGGGCCACCTGGCGCAGCAGGGGAATTTGCTCGGCCCGGGTAAGGCTAACCTCCAGCCGTGCAGCCATGGCCTGCTGCAGCTCGGCCCAGGTATTCAAAGCACCCAAGACCAGGATGGGAGCCTGGAGGCCGGCCTGGCGCAGCTCGATCCCTTCTGACAGGGTGGCCACACACAGCCCCTTGGCGCCGGCAGCCACCAGCAGGGGAGCCAGCAAGCGAGCTCCATGGCCATAGGCATTGGCCTTGACCACTGCCCAGATCTCCACATTTGGGCCCAGGCGGGTCTGCAACAGACGCAGATTTTCTCGCAATTGGGCCGCGTCAATTTCCACCCATGCCCGGCTGGTCAGCAGCTCCCGCTCTGGGTTGCAATCCGGCCAGAACCCCGTCTCGCCAACGGGATCCGCCCCCTGGGATCCCTGGCCTAGGGCATCGCTCTGGATCCACGGGGCAAACGCCGTGGCCAGAGGGCTATGCACGGCCGCCGCCAGCGCAGAAGCGTCGTCCGGCGTGGACAATTCTTGATCCACAGCTTCACCCCTCACACCAAGTCTATTCATCACTGTCAGGTTTAGCGCAAAGTCCAGCCGGGCGCCATCCACAGCAGCGGCACTTCCGGGATCCCGGCCACCTCGTTGCTTCCCAACAGTCGGGCCAGCCAGAGATTTTGCCCTTGCGGAGGCAGTCCTTGGCTCAAGAGCCGCTGCAGGGCGCGTTGGAACGGATCTCTCTCCCCTGCTGGTGACAAGGAGGGATCCCCCGTCATCCGCCGCAGATCTTCCACGGCTTCGGTATATCCTCCCAGGGCATCCACCAGGCCCAACTCTACAGCCTGCGCCCCGGTGAAGATGCGCCCATCGGCCAACTGTCGCACCCGCGCTTCATCCAAGCTTTGCCGCCGCGCGATCATCTCCGCATCCAGCACCTTTTCTGCCTCGTTTTCCGGCAAGCGCTGGCGTCCACGGGCCACATCGCGAACAAACTGGTCGAGGGTATCCTCCACCAAGTCTTGCAGCAGACGTTGCTCCTGAGGGGTAGCAGCGCGGAAAGGGGAAAGAATGTCTTTGTACTCGCCGGTTTTGAAGGTCTGCGGCTCTACGCCGTAGTTCTCGAGCAACTTGCCAAAGTTAAGGCCGCTAATGATTACCCCTATGCTGCCGGTCAGAGTACCTGGGTTGGCGTAGATCTTGTCGGCAGCACTGGCCACGTAGTAGCCGCCGCTGGCGGCAACGTCCTCCATGACGGCGATCACCGGCTTACCGGCCTCCCGCAGGGCCGTGACGGCGCGGTAGAGTTCCTGGCTGGATCCCACGGCTCCCCCAGGACTGTTGATGCGCAGCAACACGGCCTTAACGGCGCGATCCTCGATGGCTTCCCGCAGCTGATCCAAAGGAGAAGTTGGCAAACCCACCAAAGTCGAGCCCCGCGGGCCTCCGATCGTTCCCTCGATGGTGACCACCTCAATGCGATTTGCCCCTCGGGGGGCCTCTAGCCCGACGCCACCCCGAACCGACTCTGCGGCAGGTCGTGTGCCGCCAATAACAGCCGCAATCAGGCAGACCACCAGCAAGGAAGCGGCCAAAATGCGGTCAAGCTGAGATCCCTGGGTCACAAGCCCTCCAACCGTTACTGACTCCGTTCTATCACCCGGCAAGCTCCTGCGGCAGAGGGCAGGAGCCAGGTGGATCCCTGCTCTACCTACTTTCGTCATTGAACGCTCTAACCCAACTCTTGACAAGGATCTCCTGTCTATTTAGGATGGATTCCCGTACTCTTCACCGCCAAAGCAGCTTCTACAGGCTAAAATTGCAGCCTAGAGCAGGCATAAGTCTCCTGCCCACGCTCTTGCCAGAAAGCTGCGACTGGGGCTTTAGCTCAGTTGGTAGAGCACTTCAATGGCATTGAAGGGGTCAGCGGTTCGAGTCCGCTAAGCTCCATTGGTCTGATAGCAGACGGTGGTGGACGTTTCCGAGGCCTACACCAGCCAGACCTGCACCAGGTGCGGCTCTGTCCACTCTGGGCTGCAAGGCAGCCGAGTGTTCCGGTGTCCCGTGTGCAAACACACCTTGCCGCGGGATTGGAATGGAGCTCTGGGGATCTTCCTCAGGGCGTTGCGGGATGTCGCCATCCTGTGGGGACTCCGTCCCGCTGTCGCGAACAGCGGTGTTCAGCGTGACTGTATCAGAACCTCAAAGCGTCGATCCATTCAGCCTGACGCTGCCTCAATCCCTTGGAGACCTACGCCGATCCCTGGGCGAAGGGCCCCCGCCGTTGGATAAAGACGCGTTCAAACACCGCCGAATTGTATGGTGCCAATAAAAAATGGTGCAAACTATTGGTGGGGGCGGTCTGTAGGGATCTCCAGCAGTGGTAGGGGTGTCGTGGGTGAAGAAAGGGGGCAATCGTGGCAAGCTCTCAAGGCAACCACGGGCCGGAGTTTACCTCTGGGGGGAGGGAGACGTCTTCTCGTCGCGTGCACGCTCCGCGGCGAAAAAACGGCCAAACAGATGTTCCGCTGCCAGCTCAACTCTCTGATGCGGAGCCCCCAAGACGAGAGGTGCGGCCAACAAGCCTCGATGTCACCCCAGGGCGGGCGGAGAGGAATCGGAAAGAGACCTTACAAGATCCATTCCCCAGCTTGAACCCACCGGAAAACTTCTCTATACTGCAGGGAACTTTATCCTGTACCTCCCCATCTTCATCTTCGCTTCAACCTATGCGTGCTTCCTCCTCAGGTGACTCGGATCCTACCTTTCTCGAGGCTCAAGCTGGCCAGTCGGCCAAGGACTCCGTCCCGCTGACACGAACGGAACCGGATCCCAATCCAGAGCGGCAGTTGGCCCTGAGGCAGCGGCAGCAGTTGGAGTCACGGCTGCTTAAAGTCGAAGCAGAGCTGCAAGAACGGCTTATCCTTCAGGAAAAGCTACAAGCCGAAGTGCAGGCGCTGCGCACTCAACTGGCCGAGAGGGAACTGCAGTCTCGCAAGCAGCAACAGCAGATAGAGCTCTTGCAATTGAAAGCCCAAACGCCTGCAGACGCTGCTTTGGAAGCGGAATGCCGGGTTCTACGCCAGAAGGTGGCTGAGCAAGAAAAGATGCTGCAGGAGCGGGAACACGCCCTGCGCCAGTTGCAACAAACTTTGGCAGAGCAAAAGGTTCAGCTCTCGGAGCAGGAAGTTCAGCTGGCGGCGCGGCAACGCCTCAACGAGCGGCAGCGCCAAGACATCGAAGCCTTACAGGAGCAGATCGAGCAGCTGCGGCTGGCCCATGCCCAGGAGCGCCGTCAGTGGGAACACCGTCAGCAGGAGCTCCAGGCTTCTCTGCTGGAAGCGCAAGACCTGGCGGAAAAACGGGTGGAGATGTTACAGCGTTTCAAGGCAGAGCTTTCGTTGGCCCGCACCCAAATTGCCGAAACCCAGGCGGAGCTGAACAGCCTGCGGGCTCTGTACAACGACCAACAGGCAGCCTGGCAAGAACAGCGGGAACATCTCGAGGCGCGTCTGGCGGGCTATGCCGAGACAGAGGCGGAAGCGGAGCAGCGCTGGCAGGAACAACGTCAGGAATTGGAAGCGGCCCTGGCCGATGCCCAGGCGCAGCTGGCTGCTTTGCAAGCTCAGCAAGAGCAATGGCGTCACGACTCCCAGGAGCAGCAACAGCAGTGGCAAGCCCAGGTCGAAGCGCTGCAAGCTGCCCTCTCCCAAGCGCAGGCGGAAATTGCCCATTGGCAGCAGGAGCACCGCCGTCTGGAGGAACAGTACGCCCAGGCCCAGCAGCGCCTTGGTGATCTGGAGCAGCGGCTCCAAGCAGCTCTGGCCCAGCTTGCCGACCAACCCACCTGGCAATCGCAATTGCGCTCTGCCCAGATCGCTGTCACCCATCTGCAGGAGCAAACAGAGGCCTTGGAGGGGCAGGTGAGGGCCTTGCAGGCGGAACGCGCCGCCCTCTCCGAAGAAAACCGCTCCCTGAGAGAGAAGTACGAGCAGCAGCAGATGCACCTGCTCAGCCTGAAGACGGCTTTGGAGCGCAAGGGACTAGACATCCCACCTCGCGCTGGTGCAGCGGATCCCAATACTGCCGACATGCCAACACGGTCTGAGTCTCTCGCCTCGCTCCAGGCCGCCAAGCCCAAGTCTGGGCTATGGACTCCGTCCCGCTTACGCGAACAGTCCCGGCCTTTGCCGGCTCGCCCCGATAAGCGGGCAGTGGATCTGCCGCGGTTTTTGCCTCGACCGTGAGGGATCCTGCTCCTCCCCGCTGGCTGGAGGTGTGGGTGGATCATCCCCACTTGGGGGGCTGCTTCACCTATCGCGTGCCAGAGGGATGGGAGCCAGAAGCGGGCGATCTCCTCAGCGTTCCCTTTGGTCCACAGGTGGCGGGGGCGCTGGCGCTGGGTTGGCGCTCGGAGCTGCCGACAGGAGTGGATCCCCAGTCGGTGCGGGAGATTGAAGCGGTGGTGGCCAAAGGGATCCTGCCCAAGGAGTTCTGGCCGCTGCTGCAGCGGGTAGCCGACTACTACCTCACCCCCCTGGCCCAGGTGGTGCGCACTGTTTTGCCGCCGGGCTTGCTGAGCCGCTCCCAGCGGCGAATCCGCCTGGTGGGATCCCCGCGCGGGGAATGTTCGCCGGCTGCCCAGGCTCTGCTGCGGCTGCTCCAGGAGAAGGGGGGGGAGCTGTCTTGGCGTTACCTCCAGCAGCAGGTGCCTGGCGCCGAGGTGGCTCTGCGGGAGCTGCAGCGGCGGGGTTGGGTGGAGAGCTTCTGGCAGGAGCAGCAGGGGGGCAGGGTGAAAACCCAACAGGCAGCCACCCTAGTGGAGGAGTCGCTGGAGGGGCTGAGCTTGCCCCAGCAGAAGGCGCTGCAGATCCTCAAGCAAAAGGGGGGGGAGCTGCTGCTGGTCGAGTGGGAGCGTCTGGCAGGGGTGAGCCGGTCCGTGTTGCAGAGCCTGGCCCGCAAAGGCCGGGTGCACCTCTACGAGCGACCTCTGCTGCGGTTGGGGGAGGCCGGCCGGCCTGTGGAGAAAGATTGGCCCAAGCCTCTGACGCCAGCCCAGGCCGAGGCAGTGGCGGCCATTTGCCAAGCGCTGGGGCAAAACCAACGCTTTCTGCTGCACGGGGTCACCGGCTCCGGCAAGACGGAGGTCTACCTGCAAGTCATTGCCCAGGTGCTGCAGCAGGGGCGGTCGGCCTTGGTGCTGGTGCCGGAGATTGGCCTTACCCCGCAACTGACGGATCGCTTTCGGGCGCGGCTGGGATCCCGCGTGTGGACCTACCACAGCGGCCTCTCGGCAGGGGAGCGCTACGACCTCTGGCGGCAGATGTTGGTCTCTGCTCCCCAGGTGGTGATCGGCACCCGCTCGGCGGTGTTTGCCCCTTTGGCCAATCTCGGCCTGATTGTTTTGGACGAGGAGCACGATGACAGCTTCAAGCAGGATCAGCCCCAGCCCTGTTACCACGCCCGTCAGGTGGCGGAGTGGCGGGCCGAGCTGGCCAACTGTCCCTTGGTTTTGGGCAGTGCCACACCGGCGGTGGAAACCTACGCCGCCCACCTGCAGGATCCGCAGCGCTGGGTTCGCCTCTCTTTGCCGCAGCGCATCCCCCAGGCGGGGATCCCGGCCACCCTGCCCCACCTGGAGCTGGTGGACATGCGCCAGGAACTTCAGGCCGGTAACCGCAGCATTCTCAGCCGCCGCCTGCAACAAGCTCTGCAGGAGACGCTGGACAGGGGGGAACAGGCCATCCTCTTTGTTCCCCGCCGCGGCTACAGCACCTTTGTCCTCTGTCGCAGTTGCGGCTTTGTCCTCACCTGCGCCCATTGCGATGTCTCCCTCACCTTTCACGTGGAGGGCGGGCAAGAGCTGCGCTGTCACTACTGCGGCGCCCGCCAACCCCATCCCCAGCGCTGCCCTGCCTGTGGCTCGCCCTACCTCAAGCACTTCGGCACTGGCACCCAGAAGGTGGTGGAGGTGCTGCAGCAGCACTGGCCGCAGCTAGGGATCCTGCGCTACGACAGCGACGCCACTCGCCGCAAGGGATCCCACCGGGACTTGCTGGAGCAGTTTCGCAGTGGCCAAGCGCAGGTGCTGGTGGGCACCCAGATGCTTACCAAGGGGCTGGATATGCCCCAGGTAACGCTGGTGGGGGTGATGGCCGCCGACGGGCTGTTGCACCAACCTGACTACCGCGCTGGCGAGCGCACCTTTCAGCTCCTGACCCAGGTGGCGGGCCGCTCAGGACGGGGATCCTTGCCAGGCCAGGCGATCATCCAGACCTATCTGCCGGAGCACCCGATTTTGCGGGCCGTGCTGGCCCACGACTACGAAGGGTTTTTGCAAGCCGAGCTGCGCCAACGCCAGGAAGGGGGCTATCCCCCCTATCGGGCTTTGATTTTAATTCGCCTAAGCAGCACCCGCCTGGAAGCGCTAGAGCGCTATTGCGAGCGGGTGGCCACACGTCTGCAAGGGATCCCGGCGGAGGTGTTGGGGCCAGGGCCGGCCCAAGTGGAGCGGGTTGCCGGCCGCTACCGCTGGCAGATCCTGCTCAAACAACTTCCCGATCAGCCCTGGGATCGCGCCCAGATCGATGTCCACCTGCACAGCGCCCTTGGACACCTCCCTCAAGGGATCCGCGTCAGTCTCGATGTGGATCCGCTGCGGATTCTCTAGGGGTGGCAGTTCTGGAGAGGCATTGAGTTTGCCCTGACGCCTGATGGCTCCAACCTGTTCTATAGTCGTTTAAGCTTCGTTTCAGCTTAGGGATCCCCAACGGGCTTGAAGTCCGGCGCTGGGCGGGATCCCGGTCAGGCTACCAGTGTCAATCCTGGGAGGAGAAGGATTTGTGGCCTATCGTGTAACGTTGATCCCCGGCGATGGCATCGGCCCGGAAGTAACCAAGGCGATGACCACGGTCTTGGAGGCCACCGGGGTTGAGTTGGAGTGGATCCCGGTGGAGGCAGGAGTAGAGGTAATCGAAAAGTACGGCACCCCTCTGCCGCCGCAGGTGCTGGAGTCGATCCGAGAAACCAAGCTGGCTATCAAAGGGCCCATCGGCACCCCCGTGGGCACCGGCTTTCGCTCGGTGAATGTGGCCATCCGCAAAGAGCTAGACCTCTACGCCAACCTGCGTCCGGCCAAGTCCATCCCTGGCGTCAAAAGCCCTTTTCCAGACGTGGATTTGGTGGTGGTGCGGGAAAACACCGAGGATCTCTACGCTGGGATTGAGTTCGAGCGGGGCACCCCCGAAGCAGCCCACGCTCGCGAAGAGATGATGCGTCTTTCCGGCAAGTTCATCCGCGAGGGATCTGCTCTTGGCATCAAACCCATCTCAGAGTTTGGCAGCCGCCGCATTGTCAAGTTTGCTTTTGAATATGCCCGCCAAAACGGCCGCAAAAAGGTAACGGCCGTTCACAAAGCCAACATCATGAAGTTTACCGACGGCCTGTTTTTGCAGGTGGCGCGGGAGGTGGCCCAGGAGTACCCCGACATCGAGTTTGAAGATCGCATCGTGGACAACATGTGTATGCAATTGATGCAGAAGCCGCAGCTCTACGATGTGCTGGTGCTCACCAACCTTTACGGGGACATCATCTCCGACTTGTGCGCCGGCATGATCGGCGGGCTGGGGGTGGCGCCAGGGGCCAACATCGGGGATGGCATTGCGGTTTTTGAGGCCATCCACGGCTCGGCGCCCAAGTATGCCGGCCAAAACAAGGTCAACCCCTCTGCCCTTATCCTCTCCGGGGCCATGATGCTGCGCTACCTGGGCGAGCGGGAAGCCGCCGCGAGGGTAGAAGCGGCAGTGCGGTCGGTCATTGCCGAAGGCAAATACGTCACCTATGACCTGGCGCAAGGGGATCCCGTCGGCACGCAAGAGATGGCCGAGGCCATTGCCGCTCGCGTGCAGGAGATGGCCCCCCGCGAGTCCTAGCTCCCCTCTCTCAAGGGGTGAGGGCTCAATAGCCCAAAACCGGATCCACCACCCCCAGCAAAGGTTCCCCCAGCCGAAAGCGGCGCACATTTTCCCGCACCCGCTCGGACAAGGCCGGGACAATCATGGCATCGGTAATGGCTGTGTGGGGGGTAATGAGGCAATTGGGCAAGCTCCAGAGGGGATGTCCCTCCGGCAGCGGCTCTGGGTCTGTAACATCTAGGGCGGCGCCTCGAATGATCCCTTCCTGCAAGGCACTTACCAGATCTGCGGTTACGACATGTTTGCCGCGCGCCACGTTGACCAGCCAGCAGCCGGATCCCATCTGCTCCAGCTCTGGCCGGGCGATGATCCCCTCTGTTTCCGGGGTGAGGGCCAAGGCCAGGATCACCACATCCGCCCCTGCCAACACCGCCTGCCGCTCTGCCAGCGTCACCACCCGGCTAGCTCCTGGCAAGGGATCCGCCCTGCGCCGCACCACGTCAATGGAACAGCGGAAGGGCTGTAACAACTGGATCAGCGCCTGGGCAATGCCGCCCGCCCCAAAGATGACCACGCGGCTGCCCCAGAGGCTGGTGCCGGATCCCGGCTGCCAAGTCTGGGCCAAAGCGCGGATCTTCAGATCCCGCAGGCCGGCCAAGGTGAGGGCCAGGGCATGTTCGGCCACCGCCTGAGCGTACACCCCCTTACCGCAGGTCCACACATAGGCGGGATCCAAAACCCCTGCCTGGGCAAAAGGTTCTACTCCTGCCCAGGGCAACTGCACCCAGCGGATCCCCTTTCCTTCGGCAAGACACTGCTTGAGCTTGGGCACGTCAAAGGCATCTGCCCACACCAGCGCCTCCGCTTCGGCCAGCGGCACCAGCTCGCCACCCCCTGCCAAAACGGCCTCTTGCAGCCAAGGACGCAGATCCCCAGGTTCGACGGCAATACGCCTGCCTTGGATGCCCATCGGAGTGCTTGAAGAAGACTTTCCCTTTGCCAGGATATCGCCGGCAGAAGGGGAAAAGCCTCAAAAGCCGCCCTCGGCTGCAACTGTTAAGGGATCCCAAAGGGAGGATGGGAAGGACTGCCGGAATCGCTAGGTTGGGGACTGGTGCCCTCGGTTGTTGTTCTTTGTGCTGTCATGAGCCTTTCTGAGTTTTTAACCTTGGTGCTGCTGCTCTTTCCGGGCATTTTGCTCTCTTTAATTTTGATGGCCACCTTTGCCGCCGGCGGATAGGGGCTATCACCAGTGTCGTCGGCTGGAGGAGTAGTCGTTATCAAATAGCAAAATCAAATAGCAAAAAAACGTTTCTCTACGTTGTTATTGCTATACAACGCTGTCGCGAACGCACCGACCTAACTCCCCTCTCCCTGAGGGAGAGGGGCCGGGGGTGAGGGTGCCTCAGGGAGAGGGGCCGGGGGTGGTCGCCTATAGCGGCCTGGAGCGCTCAGGTGAGTGGCAAAGTGTCTTAATCTGGTTTGAAGCGACTTAGCTCCAAGAGGCTAGAGCAACAACGAGAGGGGCTGGTGAAGAGGGTTGCTTTGCCTAAAACCTTGGCCGCTGTGGGAGCGACTCTCCTCCTGCTCAACAGCCCGGTTGCCCCTGCCCAGACGCTCCTCGACTGGCAGCCTGTGCGGGTGGTGCAGGGGATCCCTTTGTACCAAGAGGAAGTCTGGATTGGGGACGATCGGATCCCGGTTGCCATCGTGGTCATTTCCCTTACAGCGGGCCAACTGCGCCCCATCTGGGCCAATCCTGCCAGTTTGGTGAGTCTGGGGGAGCTGTCTTCCTTTGGCCCTGAACAGGGAGCCGTGGCGGCCATCAACGGCGGTTTTTTCAATCGCAACACCCGCCAGCCGCTGGGAGCCATTCGTCGGGATGGCCGCTGGATCTCCAGCCCCATCTTAGGCCGTGGGGTCATCGCTTGGTCGGATGGGACGGCAGGGCAATCCGTGCGCTTTGCCCGTTTGCAGATGCAGGCAGAGCTGCGCAACGACCTTGGGGATCGGATCCCGCTGGTGGGCATCAACAGTGGCTACATCCTGCCCGGAGTTGCCCAGTACACCCCTGATTGGGGATCCACCTACACCACCCAAACGGATGGTGAAATGCTCCTGATGGTGCGGCAGGATCAGGTGCAAGACATTCTGCCGGCAGGCCTGGCCGGTAGTTTGACGGTGCCGATCCCTCCCAACGGCTACGTATTGGCAGCGCGGGGTCTGGAAGGTGCCCTGGAAGCCGGCAAACTGATCGCGGGGGATCGCCTCAAGTTGAGCTGGACTGTGGATCCGCCAGAGCTGGCCGCCTACCCCCACATGCTAGGGGCAGGGCCGCTCTTGCTCTTGGACGGCCAAGTGGTTCTGGATGCCCAATTAGAGGGATTTCAACCCCTCTTCCGCCGCCAACGGGCTGCCCGCAGTGCCGTCGGTCAACTGGACAACGGACATTTGCTGTGGGTGACCGCCGGCAATGCCCAGGAAAATCAAGGGCTCACCCTGCTGGAGATGGCGCAGTTGATGCAGCAATTGGGCTGTCGCCATGCCCTGAACTTGGATGGGGGCAATGCTTCCACCTTGGTGCTGGGGGGAGAAACCGTCAATTTGCAACACCGACACCCAGAACAACGCACACCCCGAGTTCACAACGGCCTAGGGTTTTTCCCCAGTCCAAGTCGGTGATGGAGAACCGAAGCCCACCTTTTCTAGCGGCGGGACAGAGAAAAGTCCTTTCCAGGGATCGAGAGTGGGATCCCCAGGCTTCCTGGCTGCTTGAATGAGGGATCAGGCTTACTCTAGGTTTGCATCTACCCTCGGCAGGAGAAGACTTCTCAAGAACAAAGATCTCCCCTCACCCCCAGAGGAAGGACTCGGCTCCAGTTGCACAACGGGATCCCGCCAATCTCAGAACCCAAGGCTCTAGAGCTTGTATAAGTTAGCCTTACGTGGGATCCAAACTGAATGGCCAATGCCTATTTCTCGTGATAGAAATAGAGATTAAACTGAGAACAAAAAATTAGCCTTGAGATCGACCAGAAAAATAATTGAAGAGATACAGCCTGTTAAGGAATCAAGGGGTACAGTAGCAACACTTAGCAAACCAACTTCGGAAGCAGGATGGATTGATCA
>NZ_JANSJN010000065.1:0-17388 GCF_047462555.1 Synechococcus sp. B60.1 | reverse complement strand
GCAGGCGAAGGCAATCGCGCCGCCAGCCGTTGTCCACAGCGTAGAATCTGGCCTGCCAAAATGGCCGCCCCAAAGCCGTTGTCGATGTTCACCACTCCCACCCCCGCCGCACAAGAGTTAAGCATGGTCAGCAGCGCGGCCAAGCCCTGAAAACTGGCCCCGTAGCCAATGCTAGTGGGCACAGCAATCACCGGACAGTCCGCCAGGCCGGCCACTACGCTGGCCAAGGCCCCTTCCATGCCCGCCACCACGATCAGCACATCAGCTTCCAGGGCGGCGCGGTGGTGCAACAGGCGATGGATCCCGGCTACCCCCACATCCCAAAGGCGCTTGACCGCAAACCCGCAAAGCTCGGCGGTGAGAGCGGCCTCTTCGGCTACCGGCACATCGGCGGTGCCAGCGGAGATCACGCTAATCTGACCGGGATGGCTGAGCGCCTTTTGGGGAGGGATCCAACACAGACGGGCCACCTCGGAATACTGTGCCTGGGGCAAGCGGCAGCGGATCTGGGCATAGACCGAGGGATCGACGCGGGTGGCCAAAGCCAGGGATCCCTGCCGGTGCAGCCGTTCCAGGATCTGGGCAATTTGCTCAGGGGTTTTGCCCGGCCCCCACACTGCTTCGGGAAAGCCCGTGCGCAAGGGGCGGTGGTGATCCACGCGGGCGAAGTCTCCCACGGTCTCGAAGGGCAGAAAGCGACAGGCTTGCAGGGCTTGTTCGGGAGAGAGCCTCCCTTGAGCCACCGCCTGCAACAGTTCTCGCAAGCTTTGGGTTGGGTCGGCCATAGCTAGGGGATTGAGCAGCTCTACTGGGCCAAAGACCCGCGTGGGAAAAACAACACCGGATGCCAACTTTGCCGCAGGATCTCGCCGGTGAGGCTGCGAACCGACCACTCCCAAAAGCTGCCCACCCGCGGAGAGGCGGTGGCGATGGCAGTTACGTCCTCGGCTGCAGCGGTGGCCAGGATCTCCTGCAGCGGCGATCCCACCCGTACCAGAGCCCGCACCTGCAGCGGCTGCACCTGCTCGTTCAACGGCCCGATTACCTGAGCCAAGTCGGCCTCAGCCTTGCGTTTGAGCACCTCCACCGCCATGCCCTGGTTGCGGCGGGCGCTGGGATCCACTACATAGAGCAGGGTAACTGACTGGCACTGGGAAGTTCCCGGCAGCAGTTGACCAAGACGCTCAAGCAGTTGCCGGCGCGGCTCTTCAAAGTCAAAGGGTACCAGGAGGCTGCGAAGGAGGTGGCGGCTGCGCAGACGCAGCTCCTCGAGGGTAAAGACGGCCAGCAGTTGCGGGCGCATCACCAGCAGGGGGATGTTCAACCTAGGCAGCAGCTCCACGGTGGTGCTGCCAAACAGTTTTTCGGTGAGCAGGTTGTGGATCCCCATGCCGGTGATCAGCAGGTCGGAGCTGTAAGTTTGGATCCCTTTTAAAATCAGATCCACCGGCTGGCCCACCTGCACCAAAACCTTAGCCTCCAGCCCCTCCGGAATGGTGCCCAAAAGCTGGCGAAACTGGGCCTTCTTGGTTTCTATTTTGGGGGTGGGGTCTTCGGGAAGGCCGATATCGTCATCTTTCCAAATCAGGCTGTGCAAGAAAACAAGGCGTTGAATGCCGTTGCTGTGTAGGGCATCTAAGCACTTGCCAAACCTTTGCAGGCCATCTTGGCAATCGGTTGCAATTAAAACGTTTTTAAACATGAGAGGATAAAGAGGGCAGTGGCCAAACTCGGCTGAAGCTGTCAGCTATCCTAAGCTAACACCCCCCTGCCTTGCTCTTGGAATTGCCGGGGGAACCAGGCACCAGCGGGTTTGCCTTTAGCGATAGGGATCCGCCAAGTTGCGAAACTGGGTGTACTGGCTTTCAAACAAAAGGCGCACGGTGCCGGTGGGGCCGTTGCGGTGCTTGGCGATGATCACCTCGGCAATGCCGCGATCGCTGGTGTTGGGATCGTAGTACTCCGGGCGGTAGATCATCATCACCACATCAGCGTCCTGCTCGATGCTGTTGTGTACCAGCAGGCCGTTGGCCACAAAGTTGTGGTGGCGGGGCATTTCGATGTCGTAGACCGGCTGCGGCTCCCCCGGCTCGCTAATCGACACCACCGGATCCCAAATCAACCCCTCCTGCACCACCACGGCTACTTCCTCTTCCAGTTGCAGCTCGTCGAGGGTTTTCCATCCCTCTGGGGTCAAAAAGGGATGGGTACCGGTGGCGCGAATGGAGAAATTGAGGCGGGTTTTCAGAAGGCAGGTGGGCTGTCGGCCACTGCAAAACACCTTCACCGGCTGTTGGGGCACCAGGCGCCCGCGCCCGTTGAGGCTGAGCAAGCGGGGCAGTTCTGCTGAGGCTGGCAGGGCCGCCAGTTGTTCCAGCCGCCAGAGCTTGCCCCGATCCACGTCCATCACCTGAGTATCCCCCGCCAGGCAGCCGGATTCCCGCAGATCTGCCAGTTGCGGACGCTTATCGGAGCGCGACTCCACTGCCCGGCTGAGCTGAGAGAGCACCAGCACCGGCGCCATCAGCTCTTTGGCCAGTGCCTTGAGGCCGCGGGTGATGCGCGACAGCTCCTGTACTCGGTTGTCGGCGGCGGATGCCTGCATCAGTTGCAAGTAGTCGATCAACACCAGCCCCAACGTTCCTCCTTGCTCCGCCTGCAAGCGCCGCGCCTTAGAGCGAATCTCCGTAACGGTGCAATCGGGAGTGTCGTCGATAAACAGGGGCAGTTGCGACAAAAAGCCAATCGCCTGCCCCAGACGCTGCCACTCGTGCTCGCTGATGCGCCCCGCGCGCAGGCGGCTGCTGTCGATGCGGGCCTCGCTGGCCAAAAGCCGCTGCACCAGTTGCTCCCGCGACATCTCTAGACTGAAAATGGCCACCGGCTGCCTGACGTAGGCGGCTACATTTTGGGCAATATTAAGGGCCAAGCTGGTTTTCCCCATCGAGGGGCGACCGGCCAGGATCACCAGATCCGAGCGTTGCAGGCCCTGGGTCAGGTTGTCCAGGTCGATGAATTTGGTCGGGATCCCAGGGATCTGAGCCCCGCTCTGGAACTTCTCCTCCAGATCCGAGAAGATGTTCACCAAAACCTCAGAAGCAGGGATGAGGCTGCGCTGCACTCGCTCTTGGGTGAGGGCAAACACCTGCTGCTCCGCCTGATCCATCACCTGAGACAGGGGCTGGCTGGTGTCGTAGGCCAGACGAGCCAGGGTGTTGCTCACCTGGATCAACTGGCGGCGCATGTATTTGTCCACCACCAGGCGGGCGTACTGGTCAATGTTGACGCTGCTAACCGTTTGCTCCAGCAGACGACGAATTGCCCCTGTCCCCCCCACCCGCTCCAGAAGGTGGTGATCCGCCAGCCAGGCAGAAACCGTCATCAGATCGGTGGGTTGGCCTTGGCTGTGCAGATGCAGGGCAGCCCGGTAGATTTCCTGGTGGGCCGAGAGGTAAAACATCTCGGGACGCAGGAACTCCACCACCCGCGCCAATGCCTCGGGATCGAGAAGAATAGCCCCCAGGATCTCCTCCTCAGCCTCTATGTTTTGAGGCGGAAGCCGATCCCCACCTGTCAAGTCGTAATCGCTGATCACCACCAGCCAGGATAGAAAAACCAACCCAGCTCCACACTAGCCAGCTGCTTGGCCGAGCACCTTAAGCAGCCAGGCCCAGCTTTACTTGCTATCTCCCATTGCCCCCTAGGATTTCTCTCTCACTCAGGCGTGACCTGAATGCGCAGCGTGGCTGTTACTTCTGGGTGCAGCTTCACTTGCACCAGGTAAACCCCAGTTTTCTTGATCTCCTCGTTGAGCAGGATGTTACGGCGATCGATATCCAGGCCGCTGGTGGCCAGCACCA
Source organism: Synechococcus sp. B60.1 (assembly GCF_047462555.1). Taxonomy (NCBI): domain Bacteria; kingdom Bacillati; phylum Cyanobacteriota; class Cyanophyceae; order Synechococcales; family Synechococcaceae; genus Synechococcus; species Synechococcus sp. B60.1. Next base: position 13,528 of record NZ_JANSJN010000065.1, on the reverse strand, counting down.
CCTCGGCAATGTCGGTGGTGGTCACTTGCCCGAAGAGCAAATCCTTTTCGCCCACTTTCTTGCGGATGACAAAGCGACCGATGGTCTCCAAAGCCTTCTTGTAGTTTTCCGCCTGCTGCTTCTCCGCCAATTTGCGGGCAGCTTCCTGCTCCCGACGCATCTGCTGCTCCTTGAGAAGCCCAGGCGTAAGCCGCACCGCCATCTGCCGCGGGAAAAGGTAGTTGCGGGCGTAGCCAGGCTTGACACTCACCACCTCTCCGGGGCTGCCCAAGCCCGGGATCGCCTGGCGCAGCATAACCTGCACGTTACGTTTAGCCATGGAGGAAAGCACTGATTTTCTCGACAGCCTTTCATTCTAAGCATTTGCCAAGCTGATGTCAGCCCAAAGAGCTCGGAAAACTCAGCTGGCCCCAGAGCCCAGCCGTAGGCCCTTGAATCCGGGGGTCTTCACGCCGCGTTTCCTCGATCGAGGGTATTCTCCCCTGCAAGGGATCCCTGGAAAGAGCGACAAGGGAGACTAGCTACAGACAGAAATAACCTGATTTTAACCTCACGTTAACCAAAAAGGATGAACGTTATATTACATTAACGACAAGAACCAGAGTGGCAAGGGTCTTTAACGGGATCCCTTGTTTTTTTGAGATCAGCCCGGCTTGAGCAGGTTCTGAGGTTAGAGCACTCAGAGTTGGATCGAGACACCATCTTCATCTGGGAGATTTCTGTATGTTGATGCTGCGCTCCTTGGGACGTCGTTCTTTCCTGAAGTTCGTCTCTGCCACGGTTGCTGGGTTTGTGGCCAGCCAGGCAAATTGGCAGCGGGTATTTGCTCAGCAGACCGTAACCATCAACGGCGCTGGAGCTACTTTCCCGGCTCCCATCTACCAAACTTGGGCTCAAGAATTTGGCAAGAAAAACCCCAACATCCAAGTCAACTATCAGTCGGTGGGGAGCGGTGCCGGGCGGCGGCAATTTGTGGCTCGCACTGTCGATTTCGGCGCCAGCGACAGTGTGCCGCGTCCCGAAGAGATCAGCCAGATCGAGAGTGAAGCCAACCCTCCCAAGGGCATGGTGGCCGTGCCGATGGTGGGGGGGGCAGTGGTGGCAGCCTACAACATCCCCGGCGTGGGCCCCGAAATTCGCCTCTCTCGCCTAGCGCTGGTAAATATCTTCTTGGGCAAAATTAAGAACTGGAACGATCCGCTGCTGGCTGGCCTTAATCCAGGGGTGACTTTCCCGGATTTGCCGATTACCGTTGTGCACCGCTCCGACGGCAGCGGCACCACCGACATCTTTACCACCCACCTCAACGCCATTAGCCCGGAATGGCGGCAAAAAGTGGGTCGTGGCTCTTCCGTGAACTGGCCAACCGGGGTAGGAGCTCGCGGTAACGAAGGTGTTTCCGAGCAGATTAAGCAGATCCCTGGCGCGATTGGCTATGTGGAGTTCGGCTTCGCCAAGCTCAACAACCTGAACATCGCTCGCCTGGAAAACCGGTCGGGCAAGTTCGTCACCCCCAAAGTTGAGACGGAGCAGGCAGCGCTGGCCAGAATCAAGCTTGACGAGCGGCTGTTGGGGGTTGACCCGGATCCCGCCGGGGAAGACTCCTACCCCATTGTGGGCTACACGTGGATCTTGGCCTACAAAGTCTACCCCAAAGCTGAAACCTCCAAAGCTGTCAAGGAGTTTCTCCGCTACGGCCTCACGGAAGGGCAATCCTTCGCGGAGCCGCTGGGCTATGTGCCCTTGCCGGAAGAAACGCGGCAGAAAGCTCTGGCTGCCCTAGAAAACATCACGCCGTAAAAGTTGGTACCTCCTACTCGGCAGATGACCACTACTTTTTCTTCAGAGAGCAGTTCTCTATTTCGGCCCCGGCCCGTCTTCCAGCGCCGGCGCGACTGGTTGTTCATCTGGGCAACGCGGATTGCCGTCTTTTTCTCGGCTTTGCTGCTGTTGTGGATTGCCCTGGAGATTGGGATCCAGTCGCTACCTGCCATTCAGAAGTTCGGGCTGGGCTTTTTCTGGGGCACCACCTGGGATCCTGTTGAGAACAACTACGGCGCTTGGCCCCAGATCTACGGCACCCTGGTGACTTCTCTGATTGCCCTGATCGTGGGCGTTCCTTTTAGCTTCGGCATCTCCATCTTTTTGAGTGAGGACTTTCTGCCCAAGTCTTTGCGCACAGTCTTGATCATCGTGGTGGAGCTGCTGGCAGCCATTCCCAGCGTGGTCTACGGCATTTGGGGGTTGTTTATCTTCATTCCCTTCTTTCGCCCGATTCAGATGTTCCTGTTCCAGAACTTCAGGTGGTTGCCCATTTTCAGTACGCCACCGGTGGGGCCGGGGATGCTGACGGCAGGGGTTGTCTTGGGGATCATGATCATCCCCATCATCACTGCCATTGCCAGGGAAGTGCTGGTGGCCGTTCCGCCGGAGTTGCGGGCGGCTGCCTATGCGATGGGGGCCACTCGCTGGGAAGCCATCTTTGGGGTTGTGCTGCCGGCGGCCATTGGCGGCATGCTAGGGGCGGTGGTTTTGGGTTTGGGACGTGCCTTGGGGGAGACGATGGCAGTGGCGATGCTGATCGGCAATGCCCGCGGTATTAGCGTCTCGCTCCTGGCTCCTGCCAGCAACATCCCGGCCCTGTTGGCCAACGAGTTCGCAGAAGCAGGCCCTGAGCAGGTGGCAGCGCTCATGTATGTGGCCTTGATTTTGTTGGCCATCACTCTGGTAGTTAACATTGCGGCGGAGCTGATGATACGCCGTGTCAAGTTCGCGTTGACAGCTTCGCGGGAGTAGAGGAACATGACGACGCAAGTTCAGGCGGTAGAGCAAGGCAATTTGTTCAAGCGCAGAGCAAAGTCCTGGCGGCGCGTCTTCTTGGATGTAGGAATGACAGCGCTGACAGTTTTCTCCAGCCTCTTTGCCATTTTCGTGCTGGTTCTCATCCTCTACTACGTTTTCACCAGAGGCATCGAGCGCTTGAACTGGCAAGCGCTGACCCAACTTCCCCCTCCTCCCGGCGATCAGGTGGGCGGATTTGGCAATGCGGTGCTGGGGACGGTTATTGTGGTGTCGATTGCTATCGCCATCACCTTCCCCATCGGACTGTTTGCTGCCATCTATCTCTCGGAGTTTGGCCAAAACAGCCCCACAGCTTCCTTTCTGCGCTTCATCATCAAGGTGTTGACGGGGGTTCCCTCTATCATTGCCGGGGTGTTTGCCTACGGGGTGCTGGTGCTCTCCACCAAGACCTTCTCGGCCCTCGCCGGCGGGATGGCTCTATCGGTGTTGACCCTGCCCATCATTATTTTGTCTTGTGAAGAGGCGCTGCGCCTGGTGCCGGCAGATACGCGGGCTGCTGCCTATGCGCTGGGGGCTTCGCGGGTGCAGACGGTGTTTCGCGTGGTGTTGCCGGCAGCTCTGCCGGTGATCCTGACGGGAGTGACGTTGGCTATTGCCCGCGCTGCGGGTGAGACGGCGCCCCTGATCTTCACTGCTTTGTTTAGCTTCCTCTGGCCCAGCGGTCTGTTGAAACCGGTAGCTTCACTGGCTGTGTTGATCTACAACTTTGCCCTCGTTCCTTTTGAAAACCAGCAGAAGATTGCCTGGGGAGGGGCTTTGGCTCTGGTGGTTTTGGTGTTGATCACCACGGTCAGTTTCCGGCTCATCGTCAGTCGTCGGCAGGAAACCATCACCATTTAATCCCTCTCACCTGTTTCTTTCTCAATCTAGGCTTTGCAGTGACGTTATCTCCTTCGGTACTCCTATGCGCTCTCCACTCTCTGACAAGTCCGGCTCTCCTGAGAAATCCACCCGTTTGGAGGTTGAACTAGAGACGCGGGATTTGAGCGTCTACTACGGCTCCCACCTAGCGGTTAAGCAGGTTTCCCTGAAGATCCCGAAAAATCACATCACAGCCTTCATTGGCCCCTCAGGCTGCGGCAAGAGCACCATCTTGCGCTGCTTCAACCGCATGAACGATCTCATCCCGGGAGCAAGGGTAGAAGGCTCGGTCATTTTTCACGGGAAAAATATCTACGACCCTGATGTGGATCCCTCCGAGGTGCGCCGGCGGGTTGGCCTGGTGTTTCAGAAGCCCAACCCCTTCCCCAAATCCATCTACGACAACATTGCCTTTGGGCCACGGATCAACGGCTATCAGGGGGATCTGGACGAGCTGGTGGAGCGTACGTTGCGCCAGGCCGTTCTCTGGGATGAGGTAAAAGACAAGTTGAAGATGAGCGGCCTTTCCCTCTCCGGCGGACAACAGCAGCGCCTCTGCATTGCCCGCACCTTGGCCATTCAGCCGGAAGTGATCCTGATGGACGAGCCCTGTGCCTCCCTGGATCCCATTTCAACGCTGCGCATTGAGGAGCTGCTTAAGGAATTGGGGCGTCGCTACACAATTATCATCGTCACCCACAACATGCAGCAGGCGGCACGTGTGTCCGACTTCACGGCTTTCTTTAACACCGAGGTGGACGACGAAGGGGTTCGCTACGGACGCATGGTGGAGTTTGACCGCACCGAGAAGATCTTCAACTCTCCCGCCAATCGCGAGACAGAAGAATACGTGAGCGGACGCTTTGGCTAATCCCCCGCCCATTTCTGCTGGCGCCAAGCCAGATCTGGTCGAGAGGGATCCCGCTCTCCTATCCTGAGAAATTGAAAATCGGGTAGGAGCTGTTAACAGCAGTAGTGAGATGGCCGAGCGGGTGCGCCTGGATAGCTGGTTGGTGGAGCGGGGATATTTCTCTTCCCGCCAGCAGGCCCAGCGCGCCATCCTCGCAGGCGAAGTTCTCCTCAATGGGGTGCGGGCGGAGAAGGCTGGAGCCTGGGTGAGCGGGGATCCCGTAATCCACATCCAGTGTAAGCCTGCTTTTGTCTCGCGAGGGGGAGAAAAGCTGCAGGGGGCGCTGCAGACCTTCTCTGTTCAGGTGCAGGGCCGTATTTGTTTGGATGCGGGCATCTCCACGGGGGGCTTTACCGATTGCCTACTCAAACAAGGGGCCCAGCGGGTCTATGGGGTGGATGTGGGCTATGGGCAGTTGGCCTGGTCTTTGCGAACCGACCCGCGGGTGATCCTCAAAGAACGAACCAACTTGCGCCACCTGCAGCCGGCCGATCTCTACGGAACTGAGGTGCCCACCCCAAGCTGGGCGGATCTGGCGGTGGTGGATCTCTCTTTTATTTCCCTAACCAAGGTGTTAGATCCTTTGTGGAAGCTGTTGCGGTCGCCGCGGGAGGCTCTGCTGCTGGTCAAGCCCCAGTTTGAGGCGGGCCGAGGCCAGGTGGGCAAAAAAGGAGTTGTGCGGGATCCGGCCATCCATGCCCGCGTGCTGCAGACGGTAATGCAGGCGGCAGTGGCCCGCGGCTGGCAGGTGCAGGGCTATACCTGGTCGCCCATCACCGGCCCTGCCGGCAACATCGAGTACTGGCTCTGGCTGGCGGAAGGAGAAGGGATCCCTCTCCCCGACACCGGTGCGCTACAACAGATGGGCGAACAGGCAAGAATAGCCTTGCACCCATAAAGCGGCACATTTGTCAATACGTCATTATGCTCAATTGAGAACGATGAGCGCAGCCATTGAAGAATTGTTTCAGGAAGGGATCCGGCGCTACGAGGCGGGGGAAGCAGCCAAGACGCTGATCCCTTCCTTTGAGGCTATCTGTAAGGGATCCCCGAAGGCGGCAGCAGCCTGGACTTGCCTGTCTTGGCTCTATCTTTTGGAGGGGCAAGCGGAAAAAGCCCTGAAAGCCGCCCAAACTGCCGTGAAGCTGGATCCGGTGGACGCCCAGCCGCGGGTGAACTTGACTTTGGCGATGCTGGAGCTGAAAAAAACGGGGGTACGCCAGCAGGTGGAGACCATCAAGCAAATCTTGGCGCGGGATCCCGAGCAGATCGAGGGGGTCAAATCCAACTTGGCAGAGGGAGGGAAGCGCCGTCCCGCTTGGCCTCACCTGAGCAAGATGCACCAGTGGCTATTTGAAGAAAATTAGGCAGGCTTGACCCAATTTTGCAACAAGAATTTAGGAAAATCTAGAGCTTGTCAATTTAATCTGCAACTTTTAACAATATTCTCATAGAGTTGGTGCTAGACTTCTCTTACCAAATCGCAAGACGGTATTTATTCACCGCTGTGAGCTAGCTTGCATCACACCCAAGCCTATGGATTGGTTGGGCTTTGAGGAGATGCGAGGGGTTTGGTGCATCCTAGTTCTGTTTGATGTGACACTTCTTGCACTGACTTGCATTGAAATTGAGTCCTGCTTTTGATTTTTTGGCTGTAAATTGGAGGAACTTTAAGATGAACCGTCAGACTGTTTGGGTTAAAGGCGAGACCCGCAACCACCAGGGCCACTTCATCCCTCAATCCGAATATACGTTGGTCGATGTTGACCAAAATGGCTGGGCGCTGATCTGTGTTGACAATGCCCGCTGCTATTATGTGGATCCCGAGCAACTCCGCTTTGAGGCAGGATGAGGTCTGCTGCTGCCCATTGAGAGCTTGCTGACGAGGGTTTCCTAGGAGAGCAGCATCCTCCCCATGCCTTTGGGCGTGGGGTTTTTGTCTCTTTATCAATTTATCAATACATAGGGTCTGGTTGGTCGCAGACCCTTTTGCCTCCACTCAGAGAAATCACAAAAGCTACGACGAACTGCGCTCACGCATGGCTTCGGCCAGCAATTGGGCCACCTCGGGGCGAGAGAACTCGGGCGGGGGGATCTCGCCGCGGCGCAGCATTTCCCGCACCTTGGTGCCCGACAGGTGGATGCGCTGGTGGGGTTGGCTAGGGCTGGTCTTGGCCGTGGCCATGGTGCCGGTGACGGTGCAATAGAAGGCGTGTTCAAACTTGAGGGGGATGATGCCCAGTTCCTCAGGACGGAACTCATCGAAAATGTACTGGGCATCGTAGGGGCCGTAGTAATTCCCCACCCCGGCATGATCCCGGCCCACAATGAAATGGGTGCAGCCGTAGTTTTTGCGAATGAGGGCGTGGAAGATGGCTTCCCGCGGGCCGGCATAGCGCATGGCCGCAGGGTTGATGGCCAAAATGACCCGCTCCTTGGGGTAGTACTTTTCAATCAGCACCTCATAGCAGCGCATGCGCACCTCGGCGGGAATGTCGTCGCTTTTGGTGGCCCCCACCAGCGGGTGGAGAAACAGCCCGTCCACGATTTCCAGCGCGCACTTCTGGATGTACTCGTGGGCGCGGTGGATGGGGTTGCGGGTTTGAAAGCCGACGATCGTTTTCCAGCCTCTTTCCCGAAACAGTTGCCGCGACTGAGCCGGGTCGATCTGGTAGGCCGGGAAAAGGGGATGGGGATCCCGCTGGAAGAGAGTTACAGGGCCAGCCAAATAGACGGATCCCTGTTCGTAGAGCACCTTCACCCCCGGATGCTGCTCATCGGTGGTGCGGTAGACCTGCTGCGCTTCGCGGGTTTTGTCGTAGGTGAACTTCTCGGTCAATTCCAACAGGCCCAAGAGCCTGCCCTCGCCGTTGGCCAGGGCAATGGTCTGCCCTTCCTTGAGATCGGCGGCTATCTCGGCAGCAACCGGCAGCGTCACCGGCAGCGACCAAGCCAGGCCATTGGCCAGATGCATCGTCTCCAGAACCGACTGGTAATCTGCCCGCCCCATGAAGCCGGTGAGCGGGCTAAAGCCCCCAATGGCGATCATCTCCAGATCCGACTGAGCCCGCTCGTCGAGGTAGAGGATGGGGCAGTGTTCAGCTTTGGAGCGCAGCTCTTGTGCCTGCTCGGGCGGGGCAATGCGGTTAACCAAAGTGCCCCCATGGGGCGGAATGGCATCGCAAGAAACAGTCATCTTCGCCTGGGATGAAGTCATAGCGTGAAGACCAGAACGGCAACCGAGCAGACAGGGATCCCTAACCCTACACCCTTCTTTCCTCGGGTGCAATCCAGGATAGTACCCACTGCCTAGTCCAGCATGTAGGGCGGCATATCTTCGTCGGTGGGCGACACATTGTCGAAGATGGGCCGATTCATGATCTTCTTCTGCGCCTGCAGCGGGGAAGCGGAGGGTTGGGGCCTAGCCGGGAGTGGAGCTTGTCCTCGGCGGCTTTGCAGTTCCTGAATGGTCTTGGCCCGCTCGTCTGCCACCGCCTGCAACTGGGCCAGCGCCTTCTGCAATTCGTCCCGATGGGCAGTGACTTGCTCAAGCTGAGCTTGCAAGGCAGAGACTTTGTTTTGGTAGTCCTGCAAGCGTTGTTGAGCTTCGGCCAGTTGGCTTTTGAGAGTTGCAATTTCTGGCGATTCTGGGGCTGGTTCTGTAGGAGACTGAGAAGACATCGTTGTCGGCTCCTCGCCCGTGGGAGTAGATTCTGCAGAGGTGGGCTCTGAACTGGTTTTAGCACTGGCCTTGCGCCGAGTGCGGGAAGTTTCTCCTGAAGAAGGAAAGAGGCTACGGTTCGATCCAGTCACAAGAGCACCTCATGTTCGACAAACTGCACCAATCGCTGACACACCACCGAGCCAGGCCGATAGTCCATGACCGTCAAGCCGTAGTCAAAAGCGGTGCGCAAATCGCTGCTATCTGGAATGGTAACGGGTGAAAGCACATCCGCAAAAATCTGTTGCGCTTGCACATACAATTGCCCGGTATGGGATCCCGACCAGATGCCCCCCGGCAAGTAGCGGTCGTCCAGCATGGTCAAGACAGCACGGGCCTGGCTCAACTGACCTTTCAGGGTCTCAATGTAGCGTAGGGTCACCTCTGTACAGGAGAAATCGGCGCGGTTGAGCCGGGTCGGGATCAACACCCGCTGGGCTGCCCGCAGGGCGTTGGCCGTGAGGGCATTCAGTTCCCCCGGCGTATCGAGAAAGATAAAATCGTAATCCGGCAGCAAGGGATCCAACTGGTGCTGCAACAGGTGTTGCCCTGCATCGCCGGCAGCCGCCAATTGGGCCGCCACTTCCGCCATGGTGCTGTGGGAGGGCGCCACATCCACCCCCTTGTCGGTGCAATAGATCACCTCTTCCAAAGAGCATCGATGCTGCGGGTGCAAGCTGGCCCAGACTGTTTCCTCGGGGGGCAGGGATCCCACCTCTTCCAGGTAAAAGCTGCTGGCGGTGGCCTGGGAGGTGAGATCGATGAGCAGAACTCGGTAGCCCCGTTGAGCCGTTAACTGGGCCGCGTGGACGCAGAGGGTGGACTTGCCGGTGCCCCCTTTATTGTTGGTAAAAGCCAGGACGCGTGCCATCCGCTTCCCCAGAATTTGTTTCAGCTGCTTCCGGTTTCCCGATTCCCCTCAGTCAGATTGGGTCAGGTGCCCCCGCAGCAGTCTATGCTATTGGGTGTAGCCTGGTGGAGGACAACCATGCGCGATGTACTGGCGATTATCCTGGGCGGTGGGCGTGGCACCCGACTTTATCCCCTGACCAAGCGCCGTGCTAAACCTGCTGTGCCTCTGGCAGGCAAGTATCGCCTCATCGACATCCCGGTTAGCAACTGCATCAATTCCGATATCGACAAAATCTACGTCCTCACCCAGTTCAACTCCGCCTCTCTCAACCGCCACATCGTCAACACCTACCGCATGTCCCCCTTCACAGGCGGCTTTGTGGATATTTTAGCGGCCCAACAAACGCCCGATAACCCGGATTGGTTTCAGGGCACTGCCGATGCTGTGCGCCAATATCTCTGGCTGATGGACTCCTGGAAGCCACGGGACTTCCTCATCCTATCTGGGGATCACCTCTACCGCATGGACTACCGCCCCTTCATCCACCATCACCGGCAGACCGGAGCCGATGTGACGCTGGCGGTGCTCCCCTGCGAAGAAAAAGTGGCCTCAGGTTTTGGCCTGCTCAAGATCGGCGAGAACGGTCGCATTGTCGATTTCAAGGAAAAGCCGCAAGGGGAGCTGCTGCAAGCCTGCCGGGTCGATACCCAAGCCCTCGGCCTTAGCCCGGAAGAGGCCAAGGCCAAGCCCTACATTGCCTCGATGGGAATCTACGTATTCCGGCGGGAAGCCCTCATCGAGATGCTGCAGGTGAAGGAGCACACCGACTTCGGCAAAGAGGTGCTGCCGGCAGCCGTTGGCAAGTACCACCTGCAGGCCTACCTCTTCAAGGGGTATTGGGAAGACATCGGTACCATCGAGGCCTTCTACCGCGCCAACCTGGCGCTGGTGCAGCAGCCCAACCCACCTTTTAGCTTCTTTGACAGCGAAATGCCCATCTACACCCGTCCGCGCTTTTTGCCCCCCAACAAGATCCTCGATTCCCACATTGTCAACTCCATGATTGCCGACGGCTGTATCATCAAAAATGCCCAAATTCGCAATTCCATCATCGGCATTCGCAGCCGCCTGGAAGCCAACACCATCATAGAAAACACCCTCGTCATGGGGGCCGATTACTACGAGTCGGCAGAAGAGCGGCAGGCGAAGCTGGAGGCCGGGATCCCACCGGTGGGCATCGGCGCCAACTCCCACATCGTCAACGCCATCGTAGACAAGAACGCCCGCATCGGGCGCAACGTCCGCATCCTCAACAAGGATCACGTCAGCGAAGCGCAGCGGGAAGAGGAAGGGATCTGGATCAGCAATGGCATCGTCACCATCATCAAGGACTCGGTGATCCCGGACAACACCGTCATTTGATCGGGGGAGGTCGGCTCTGGCCAAGAACCTGGCCGGCGAGCGCTGAGGAGGCGCTGTTAGGCAAGATGAAGAGGAATCAAGAGGCCTTTGCCATTACGATAGATTACGATAACTATTGAGAGCTTTAAAAACAGATTGTGAGATCCCTTGAGCGTGCTGAACAGGATTTCCTCGGTTGCCGACCTAGAAGTTTACGATCCGCAATTTATTGCTCGTTACTACCGCTGGCGCCTGCCGCAAGTGATCGGTCGGGCGCTGGCCATTCTCTGGCCCTTTCTCTGGTTCGTCCTCTGTCTGCGCTGGGATCAGCTTTGGGGGCAGGGCGATCGCAAGGTGCCCCAGCGGGCAGAGCAGTTGCGCAAGCTGCTCACCGACCTAGGGCCCACCTTCATCAAGGTGGGGCAGGCCCTCTCGACACGACCGGACTTGGTGCGCAAAGACTACTTGGAAGAGCTGACCAAGCTGCAGGATCAACTGCCCAGCTTTCCTTCCCAGGAGGCGTTTGCCCGCATTGAGTCAGAGTTGGGCCGTCCGATTAGCGAAATTTACGCCCAGATCTCTTCCGAGCCGGTGGCCGCCGCCAGCTTGGGCCAAGTTTACAAAGCGCAACTGCACAGCGGCGAATGGGTGGCGGTCAAGGTGCAGCGGCCCCACCTGCGGGAGCGGCTGAGCCTAGATCTGTACCTCATCCGCTGGGCCTCCACCTGGCTGGGTCCTTGGCTGCCCCTGAACCTGGGCAACACCTTGACGGCGGTGGTGGATGAGTTTGGTTACAAGCTTTTTGAGGAGATCGACTACCTAAACGAAGGGCGAAACTGCGAGCGCTTTGCCGAATACTTTCGCGGCGATCCCGATGTGTATGTGCCGCGCATCTTTTGGGCCTACAGCACCCGCCGGGTGTTGACCCTGGAGTGGATCGACGGCATCAAGCTCACCGATGTGGAGCGGATTCGAGCCGCCAACTTGGAGGTCAGACAACTGGTGCGCATTGGCGTGGTGGCTGGCCTGAAGCAGTTGCTGGAATACGGCTTTTTCCACGCCGACCCCCATCCGGGCAACCTGTTTGCCCTCCCCGATGGCCGCCTGGCCTATATCGACTTCGGCATGATGGACCAGCTCACCGAAGAAATGAAGGAGTACCTGGTGGACGCGCTGGTTCACCTGGTGGATCGCGACTACAACGCCTTGATCGACGATTTTATTCATCTGGGCTTTTTACAGCCGGATGTCAACCGCCAAGAGCTGATCCCTGCCTTGGAGACGGTGCTGGCGGATGTGTTGAACCAGGAGGTGGGCAACTTCAACTTCAAAACCGCCACCGACCAGTTTTCCGATTTGATGTACCGCTACCCCTTTCAGGTGCCCTCCCACTTTGCGTTGGTAATCCGCTCTTTGGTTACTCAAGAAGGGGTGGCTCTTAGCCTCTATCCCCAGTTTCGCATTGTTGGCGTGGCCTATCCCTACGTGGCCAAGCGCCTGCTGACGGACGAGTCACCCCGCATTCGCCAGCGGCTGCTGCAAGTGCTGATTAAGGAGGGCAAGTTCCGCTGGAACCGCCTGGAGAATTTGATCCAAATTGCCCGCAGCGATGGGGGGCTGGATTGGGTACCCACCGCCCGCATGGGTTTGCGCTACTTGATGTCGGAAGAGGCCCGCGAGCTGCGCCGCCAGTTGGTGCTTTCGCTCACGGAAGATGACCGCCTTCACTTTGAGGAGCTACAGCGGCTGTGGCATGTGGTCAGCCCCGACTTGTCTCCAGCTCACCTCTGGCAGGCGGCACTGGGATCCCTGCCCGGCGATCTGCAACACGCTTTGGGCGAGTTGAGGGAACAGATGCAAGCCCACCTGGAGCGGCTCAGCCACTGGCGACTTCCCCAGCCCTGGCCGAATTTGCTGGCGGGAGTAGGACAGGAAAGGTAGAACAGAAGAAGATAGCTTAAGTTTGGCGAGCTGGACAAAAGCGTGGCAGATCAGAAAGGGGACTTCATTGCCGGTGTGGTAGCCGGCGCTGTGTTGGGCGGGATCATCGGCGGGGTGATCGCCTTTGTGCTGGCCCCCCGACTGAGCAAGGGATCCGCCGAAGGCCAGCGCCGCGATCCCGACCGTCTCAACGGCACCTCTGTCCCTCCTGAGCGGCCGCGCCTCCGAGTCTCGGGTGAGCCGGCTGTGCCCAGCTCCAGCGACTGGAGGGAGTGGGAACAGGAAACAGAGCGGATTGCCCAGGCCCGCCGCACCCTCGAAGCCAAGATTGCCGAGTTGAACGAGGCGATCCAGGCCACCCGCGCACAACTGCTTGTCAAGGAAATATCTTCTAGCGCTGTCGAGGAAAAGCCTTAAGCAGGGGATCCCTGTCCATGCCAAACTAGAGGCGGCACTGGCTTTCTCCCCTGAGGGGTGCCAGTGTTCTCGTCTCTCGGCTGAGTTGCCCTCCTGGATCAGGTCTGCCTCTGCCGACAGCGCTTAAGTTGAGATGAGTTGAAGAGTCGTTCCCTCGCTGTTTCTAACCATGATGCTCAGCCCTTTGTTGCTCCCTTGGACAGACGGCCTCTCTCTGGGGCTGGTCTACGGCAGTGCCGCGTCTTTGCTGTTTCGCTCCCTTTACCAGTTCATCGTCATTTACAATGCCCTGCTGATTGTGCGGATTTTGCTGAGCTGGTTCCCGCAACTGAACTGGTCGAACCCCATCCTGTCGGTGCTCAGCCAGCTCACGGATCCCTATCTCAACCTCTTCCGCGGCATCATTCCCCCCATCGGTGGCTTGGACTTTTCCCCCTGGTTGGCCTTTATTGTGCTGAGTTTTGCCATGCAGGTGGTGGGTCAGTTTGCCTAGTTGCGGGATCACCCTGCAGATCCCCGGCGCTGCCCACTACTGGCTGCTCAATGCCCAAGTTCCCGTCTC
>NZ_JANSJN010000064.1:0-17464 GCF_047462555.1 Synechococcus sp. B60.1 | reverse complement strand
GTTGTCAACTCCTGCCTAGAGCACTCTATTGGGAGAATTATCTTTGGCTGGAACCAAGGGCAAAAGCAAGAGTGCAACCTAGGCAAGGTTAACAACCAGAGCTTTGTCTTCATTCCCACCGATTGGATGGGGATGAGCTACCTAACTATGGTGAAAAACCCGACGGGTGGCGAGCATCTGGGAAGCGAGTAAAGCGGGGGCTGTACCAAACGGCAGCAGGGTTGCTGGTTAACGCAGATGCCAATGCTGCCGCTAACCTACTGAGGAAGGTAAGCAGAACCTTGGGGCTTTGTCTCAAGGGACTGTCTAGGGGCGTCTTGACAGTGCCTTTGCGAGTCCGTCTGTGGACTGCGTAAGAATCCCCCGACTTTAGTCGGTGGGAGTGTCAAAAAAGCTCGGTAGGCAAATGCTTAAGCTTGCTTCCGGGGCAGCAGTAGAGACCTTTGGGCTCCGCCTGTCCAAAACCCTGTCTTAGGAGGCACTTGTGGCGGCTAGGGATCGTTGCACAATCCGAGATAGACGAGCCTTCCGACGGGCGGCTGTGTTTTTGTGGAGAACCCCTGTTTTGGCCGCTTTGTCGATGCGGCTAAAGGCAGCGCTCATCGCCGCTTGAATCTCCTGCAGGGTTTCCGGTTGGGGGTTGGCGGCGTAAGTAGAGGAGAGGGAGATCACTTTTTTCATCAGCGCGCGCACCATGGCCTTGGTAGCTTTGTTGCGCAGCCGATTTCGTTCGGCAATCTTGACGCGCTTGATGGCAGATTTGATGCGTGGCATGGTTGAAAGGGAAGTTACAGCGAGGATCTAGCATACCATTAGAGTCTGGAGCTCCACCAGTTCCTGCCTCTCCTATCCGCCCGACGAGATCCCCATGTTTCAAGATTGCAGCTCCCTCCTCCAGTTCAACCCCCCTGCCCTTTTCTATGGGGTTGCCGTTTGCGATGTGGATCGGGACGGGGCTTTTGAGCTGTTTGTGTGCGGCTTCCGCGGCCCGAATCGGGTTTTGAAGTGGAACGGCCAGGCGCTGATGGATCTGGTGGACGATACTCTGGCCGATGCAGGGCGGATGGCCATCGGGGTGGCTGCCGGCGACTTCGACGGCGACGGCCAAGAAGAACTCTATGTTTTGAATACCGATACCTTCGGCGGGCGCAAGCGCTTTGGGGATCGCCTCTTCGACTGGCAGGGATCCCGTTGGGTGGATCTGTTCTCTCTACCCCACAACCAAGATGCCCTCAACTTGACGGCCGGTCGCTCGGTGGCCTGCGTGGATCGCTTTGGCCAGGGGCGGTACGGGTTTTTCGTGGCCAACTACGGCGGCCCTATGCGCCTTTACGAGCTTTCCTCCGGCCAAATGATTGCCGATGTGGCACCAGAGGCGGGGGTGAACCGGGTAACGGGCGGGCGGGGGCTGGTGGCCCTGCCCTTGGTCTCGCAGCGGATGGACATTTTTGCTGTCAACGAGCAGGGGCCCAACTTTTTGTTTCGCAACCGCGGGGATGGCACCTTTGAAGAAATTGCCGCCGAAGTGGGGCTGGCGGATCCCGGCGAGCACGGGCGCGGCGTGGCAGCAGTGGATCTGGATGGGGACGGGCGGCTGGACTTGGTCTACGGCAATTGGGAAGGGCCGCATCGCCTCTGGATCCAAACCCCTAGCGGCATCTTTAAGAACGTGGCTCCGCCGGAGCTGGCCAGGCCCTCCCGCATTCGCACGGTGATTGCTGCCGACTTCGACAACGACGGCTACCCGGAGCTGTTTTTTAACAACATCGGCGAGCCCAACCGCCTGTTTGGCTGGCGCTCTGGCTGCTGGCAGGCCATTGACATTGGAGAGGCTGCCGAGCCGCAGGGATTGGGGACGGGAGCGGCAGTCGCCGATGTGGATGGGGACGGTCGCCTGGAGCTGCTCATTGCCCACGGAGAATCAGGCGCCCAGCCCCTGAGCTTCTACCGCCCCCTGGCTAATGCCAACAACTGGCTAAGGGTCTTGCCCCTGACTCGCCAAGGATCCCCGGCCCGCGGCGCCCTGGTGCGGCTGATCACCCCCACTCGCACGCAGATCCGTCCCATCGATGCCGGCAGCGGCTACCTCTGTCAGATGGAGCCGGTGGCCCACTTTGGCCTGGGATCCGAAACGCTGGTCAAGGAAATCCAGATCCAGTGGCCGGACGGAAAACAGTTGCAGGTGGCTCGCCCGCCGGTCAACGAGCTTTTGCGGATCCCTTATCCTGGCTAGCTCCCCTGAGAGATCTACTCAGCGGAGCCTGAGATCCCTGCCCATTCCGGCTGCACGGGGCGCTGCCAGTGTTCCCACCAGGCCAGCACCTCAGGTGAGCTGCCGTTGGCAGGAGCGGGGAGGGGGGGAGAAGGGGGTGTCAGCCAACTGACAGGCGTGGGGATCAGGCAACTGGGGTGGAGAGGTCGCAAATCGCGGTAGTGGCTGCTGCGGATGGCCAGAATCTCCTGCTGGATGACCTCCAGGGGCTCGCCCAGCTTCAGCAGCACATGGCTGCACAACCCCAGGCTGGCCTCAAATTCCGGGTGGACGACTTCTCGGGCTCCCAACTGATAGAGCTGCTCGATGTCCTCTTCATGGGTGGCCCGCACCACCACATCCAGGTGGGGCGCCAGTTCCAGCGCCCGTTTCAAGCAGAGGCGCATGCTCAGGCGATCCGGCAGGGCGATCACCAGGGCGCGAGCTTGGGACAGACAAGCTTTCTCCAGCACCAGGGCGCTGGCGGCATTGCCGTAGAGATAGGGGATCCCGCGCGAGCGCAACTGTTGGATCACCCGTTCCGACTGGTCAATCACCAAAAGGGGATGGCGACGGGCTTCCAGGATGCGCACGATGTCTTGCCCCACCTGTCCATAGCCGCACACCACCACGTGCCCCTCTTGGGGAGCGTCGGGAGCCAGAGCGCGGGGCTGCTCGCTCCCTTCCAGCCAACGGGCCCAGAAGGGGATCCCTTGTAAGTTTGCCAGCAGTCGCGGCGCGCCCCTGAGCAGAAAGGGAGTGACGAGCAGGGTAACAGCGGTGGTGCTGACGATGAGCAAATAGAGTTGCCGCGACACCAGCCCCAGCGCCTGCCCTTCACTGGCCAAGACAAAGGAGAACTCGCCGATCTGCGAGAGGCCCAGCCCCACCAACACCGCTGAGGGGAGCGGGTAGCCGAACAGACCGACCAAAGGGGCCACCAGGCAAAACTTGCCCACCATCACCAGCCCCACTAACCCTAGGATCAAGGGCAGGTGGGCGGCGATAAAGCTGGGATCGATGAGCATGCCAATGGCAGCAAAAAAGAGGGCGGCAAACACATCCCGCAAGGGCTCTACGTAAGCCAGGGTCTGGTCGGCGTATTCCACTTCTGAGATCATCAGCCCGGCGATAAAAGCCCCGATCTCACTGGAAATGCCCAGCCGCTCCGTCAACAGGGCAATCCCCACACAGAGGCTGATCACCCCCAGCAAAAACACTTCTTTGCTCTCCTGCTGCGCCAAAAGCCGCAGGAAAGCGGGCACCAGCCACATCCCGCCCACCACTGCTCCCAGACCCACCAGGCCGATCTCCGCCAGGGACTTGGCCAGGGATCCCGCCAGCTCCGGCAAAGGACAATCCAAAGCCGGCAACACCGCCAGCATCAGCCCTACCGCCAGATCCTGCACAATCAAGATCCCCAGCATGGCCTGAGCTTGGGGCGTGCCCATCTGGTTGGTCTCGGTAAGGCTTTTGAGCACCACCGCCGTGGAAGACAGAGAGAGCACCGCCCCCAGGAAGATCCCCTGCACCGGCGTCAGCCAGCCGCTGGCCACCGCCAGCACCGCTGTGATCGCGATGGTCAGGCCGATCTGCAAGGCACCGCCGCCAATGGCGATCCCCCGCACCTGGCGCAATTCTTTGAGGGAAAACTCCACCCCCAAGGTAAATAGCAAAAAGGTCACCCCGAACTGGGCCAGAGTTTCCACCTGCACCACTTCTTTGATCCACCCCAGACCCGTTGGCCCCACCAGGATCCCCGCCAGGAGGTACCCAAGCAACACCGGCTGCCTCAGCAGCGCTGCCAGAAAGCCACCCGCCGCTGCTGCCGCCAACACCGTCACGATGTCCAGAATCAGGCGAAAGTCTTCCTGCACAGAGACACCCACCGAGGAGTATGAACTTTTGTAGCCAATCCTGAGTATTCTTCCACGATAATGCCTCTCTTCACCTCTCGAGAGGGTAGAAGGCCCAGCCCAAAACGCTGAAACCGGCTCCCGAAGGGGATCCCCTGCACCCCAGTAGGGGTTCTCGGGCAGCCAGACAGGGGATCAGGAGAAATTTTTGTTAAAAGTTGATAGCGATACCTCAAAACCGTAGCTTATAATACAGAACGTAGATAGAAATCGTTCATCCTCTCGCGTGCTGTTCGATCCAGGAAGGAGCAAGACGGCAGCCGGAGGACGGAAGTAGGGAGCTATCCCGAAGGAACGCGCCTCAACCCCTGGGACTGTCCACGGGACATCCCGGGTCACTCCTCAGGAAGTGAAGTGGATGCAGACTATTACATTTGGAGGCGAAGATCATGGAACTCTCTTACCGTGGCGTTGGTTACACCCACTCACCGGCGACGGTGACTGTTTCTCCGGGCAAAGTGGGGGGTCGCTATCGGGGGCTGGACTGGCGGTTCCGCCACCTGAGCAAGCCGGTGGTTTTGCCCACCAACCTTGACCTGCTCTATCGGGGTGTGGCCTATCGTTCCGAAGCTGCTGCAGCGCCGGCTCAAACCGTTCAGACAGCCGAGGCACCTGCTCCTGGCCGTTCTCACGTTCTGGATGAGCTGGCTCGCCGCCTGATGATGGGCCACCAACGCGCGATTCGGATTCGTCAGCAAGCCATGTTGGTGCGTGGCACAGAGCGGGTTGGCCTGCACGTCAATGTGCGCAACTTCTGGAACCGCATCCAGGGGAAGGTACATCCCACTTTTCGGCTCAACTACGACCGTAGCCGGGTCAGCATGAGCTAGTGTGCCCACCAAAGTTCATCGCAATAGGCGGGGTACCCCACCGTCCATACGGTACGGTGGGGAGGGATGGCACCTAATAAGTATGACCCAAGTCCTGACTATCTCCTGCAAGCTCGAGGTGGCTGCGTCGCGAGCCCCAAAGCTGGACGCAACCAAGGCCTAAGGTTCGCTGGCGGGAGGGGGAACGTGTCAACCAACAGCCGCGCAGCTAGACAGAACGGCGGCGGTTGAACAGTGAGGCCTACGGCCCGCTAGCGCGAGGGGCGTTCTGCCCGTTGAGGCAGTTTGTGCGCTACAAGGCGGCAAGAGCAGGAGTCAAGAATGTGATTGCACTTTTGGGGGGCTGCCATAAACCAGCCTGCCCCCCTTCCCTCTGTATACGGGGGGATAGAGGGGGGTTCGTGGTTGGCTTGCCAACTGCAGAGCTACTATTCGCGTCAGCGGCGCGTAGCGCTAAAACCCCACCCGCCTGGGCGGTGGGGTAGTTTATTTTGGGCTATTGTCGTTGCGGAGGAAGCCTAGCGATGAGTCAGCATTTGCCGGAATCCTCTGTTCCGGAGGAAGATCCCAGCCTGTTGATGGATCGGCTGCGGCGCAAAGAGGGGGGGTGGCTGGACTGGGCAAAGGCCTGCCAAAGCTTGCAACGACAGAAAGTAACTCCCCAGGCCATCTTCGAGGCGACTGGGTTTGAGCCCGTCCGCCAAAACCAGATCATTGTCGCCGCCCAGGTTTACGAAGGAATGGCGAAAGCAGGAGCCAGCTTAGCTGTTTTGGAGCACTTTGCCCAAAAAGGCAGCGATATCCTCTACGAGTTGCGCATCCTCTCGCCCCAGGATCGCGTCCGGGTGGCGGAGCTGATTGTCAGCCGCAACCTAGGTGCCGATGAGGCGCACGAGATCGCCCGTGCCATGAAGAACTATGCCCAACTGCGGCAGCTCCCGGAAGGGTTCACGGATCACCCTGGCGATGCGGTGGCCTATCAAGCCTGGAAAACTGCCCAGGAAACCCGCGATCTACAGGAGCGAGCCCGGGCCATTGGCCGCGCCTTTCAGTATGCCCACAGCGAAACGGCCCGCCAACAGGTTGAGCGGCTCTTGTCGACGCTGGCTCCCGGCTCCCAACCCCAGCGCAAGCCGTTGCCCAGGCTTTCGGTGTTTCGCCCGGAAGAGGATCTGCCCCGCCTGATGCCGGTGGCTGGATCCCTGCCTCTTTCTACTGCCACCTGGGAGCAGATCCCTGCCGTTGAGCCTCAAGGCCTTTTTGGTTGGGTCACCAGCGTGGCTGGGCAAACGTGGATGGCCTTGCCCGCTTGGCCAGCCATTCAAAGGGCCGCCGACCCAGTCGCCCTGCAGGTGGAGAATGGTTTGCTGGGATCCCTGTTGGGCTGGCCGGTGGCACCTGAAGAAGAACAGGATCCAATTTTGCTGGTGGTCGATCGCGCCGTTCGCACCTGGGAAGGAATGGCGGGGGTTTTCCTGGTGGATCGGGAGGGAGCCGTGGCGGTGGAGTGGATAGAGAATTTGCCCCCCTCTCCCCTGCTGGGCCAGGTGCTGATGGCAGTGCGTCCCCCCCGCATCTTCGACGAGGAGTTGGCACAGGATCCCTGGCAAATAGAGGAATAACTCCAGAAAGCCAGATGCACCACCCCCAGCCCCCGGCCAGGAACGAGTGGCAAAGCGGCTTCCGGCTTTGCTTTTCTCTTATGCCGGCATAAGGGTTGGAGGCGGAAGAACCAATCCTCACAGTTCTGGAGGTCACCTCTCACGAACCAGTGTAGAGCCACAGGGGCAAGCCTGAGGTGCTTACCTCAAATTGCAGACGCGCCAATGCCTCTGCCGCCGGTAGCAAGCGAGCCCAACCCCTGCGCCGTGGGAGTAGATCGCAGAACTTCGCATCGGGCGGCAGCCCTGCCAGCTCCGCGGCCCAGAGGCGGGCATCCTCTTCTGTGCCCAGGCGATCCACCACGCCCAGGTGCAGAGCTTGTTCGCCGCTGAAAATGCGGCCATCGGCAAAGGTTTTGACCACATTCACGCTCAGCCGGCGAGCGGCAGCAACGGTTTGCACAAATTGGCCGTATGTGATGTCGATTAACTCTTGGAGGATGTTGCGCTCTTCTGGGGTCAGCTCGCGGTCAAAGGAAAGGATATCCTTGTAGGGGCCGGACTTGATGACCTTAAAGGAAATCCCTACCTTGTCCAGCAGCCGTTCGAGATTGTTGCCGCGGATAATGACGCCGATGCTGCCAGTGATGGTGCCGGGGTTGCTGACAATTTTCTCGGCTCCCATGGCAATGTAAACCCCCCCAGAGGCAGCGATGTTGCCAAAGCTGGCCACAATGCGGGTGCCCTTGCGTTCCCGCAGGCGCGAGAGGGCATTGTAGATTTCCTGGGAGTCTGCCACTGTCCCACCGGGGCTGTCGATGCGCAACACCACTGCCGGGATCTGTCTTTCTTCCACCTCTTTCAAGGCTTTGAGAACCCGCTCCCGGGTTCTGCCATCGATCACCCCTGTTACCTCAATGCGGCCAATTTGCCGACGCCAGCCCCCCGAGAACAATCGCTTCAGCATAAGAAAACGGCACGAAAATAAGCCTCTACCCTCGTATCATGAAGGCCGTCTGGGGGTGCGGTCAACCAAGCAGCTTAGACATTGCCGTACACCGGGATCGCTGCCCCTCTCAGATCCCGCGCCGCTTCCGAGACCAAAAAGGCGATCACCTGGCCGATAGACTCGGGCTTTACCCACAGCTCCGCCTGCTCGGAGCCCATGGTAGCCCGGTTGGCTGGCGTGTCGATGATGCTGGGCAGAACTGCGTTGGCGGTGATGTCAGTGCCTTTGGTTTCGGCGGCAATGGTGCGGGTCAGGGCCACCACCCCCGCTTTGGAAGCACAGTAGGCGGCCAGTTGGGATCCCGGCTCTACCGCCCCTCGGGAGGCCACGGTCACGATCCGTCCATAACCCTGTTGCCACATCTTGCGCAGGCTGTGCTTACAGGCCAAAAAAGTGGTGGTGAGATTGAGGTCAAAGTCACGCCGCCAATTTTCTAAGCTGTACTCGTGGGTGGGGCCCATGGCAAAGCCGCCCACCAGGTGCACCAAGCCATCAACGCGGGGCAGATCGTCAATGAGCTGTGCCACAGCGGCTTCGTTCAGCAAATCCACCTGCACACAGCGCACCTGGCCCAGGCTATTGGCCGGCAGGCGCTGCCGCAAGACAGCCAACTCCTCTTCTTGGCGGTAGGTCAAGATCAACTCTGCCCCTGTGTCCAGGAGCACGGGGGTTACTCCCAACCCCAGCCCACCGGTACCGCCAGTTACAAGGATCTGTTTGCCCTGGTTGTTGAGCATAGGTTGTTTTGGAATCTGGTGAAAAACCCTTGAGGACTCCCTCTCACCCTACCGCGGTTTTCCCTCGCCGGAAACGGCAGCCATCCTAGGTGTCTGCTCCAGTAGCAGATCGCTCAGGGCCAGCCAATCGGGCAGATCCAGCTCTTCGGCACGGGCCGTGGGGCTGAGGCGGAGCTGGGCGAGAGCGGCGGCCACGGTCTGGCGATCCACGAGGCCTCCTAGAGCGTTGACAAGTTGCTTGCGGCGGGTGGAGAAGCCCTGGCAAACCAGTTGGGAGAACCAGCGGGGATCGCGGGCGGGGATGGGGGCAGGGCGGGGAGTGAGGCGAACCACTGCCGATTCCACTTGGGGAGGAGGCCGGAAGGCGCTGGGGGGCACGCGGCAGATGAGCTCGCACTCAGCTAGGTAACGCACCCGTACACTCAAAGCACCGTAGGCCCTGCTGCCGGGGCCGGCCTGCAGGCGCTCAGCCAGCTCTTTTTGCACCATCAAGACGATGCGCTCAAACTGCCTCACCGGTTGGGCCGGGGATCCCAGCACTTTCTCCAAAATTGGGCCGGTGAGGTTATAGGGGATATTGGCCACCAGCAGGCGGGGCTGAGGCGGGAGCGGCAGGCGAAGAAAATCTCCTTCCACCAGGTGAAAGCGGGGTTGGTCGGCGAAGCGCTTTTGCAGCAGCCGACACAGATCTCGATCGATCTCCACTGCCACCACATGTACGCCCTGGGCCAGCAACCGCTGCGTCAACTGCCCAGTGCCAGGGCCGATCTCCAGAACCCACGGAGGATCCCTCTGAGGGGGCGGCAACTGGGCAGCCCGCAAAATCGCCTCATGAACCGTGGGATCCTTAAGCCAATGCTGGCCAAACCGTTTGCGGGGATAGGGCATTGCTGGATCAGCACTGGGCCGGATAGGAGATTAGGTTGGGATCTGTATCCTCGGGGGAACCTTTTTGAGCTGGGCTCGCCTCCCCGCCCAGGAGCGGCTGGCGGTAGAGGGGCACGGTAAAAGTGACGGTGGATCCCAGCCCTTCGCCCAGGCTATAGAAGTTGATCTCTCCCCCCATCGCCTCCACCAGCCGTTGGCTGATGGCTAAGCCCAAGCCGGTGCCTCCGTACTGGCGGGTGGTGGAGCCATCCACCTGGGTGAAGGCCTGAAACAGCTTCTGCTGCTTTTCCAACGACACACCGATCCCGGTGTCAATCACGCGAATGCGGGCCATCCCCGGCTCGCCCGGCAGGAGGTCTGCTCGCACCGTCACAGAACCCCTGGGGGTAAACTTGATGGCATTGCCCACTAGATTGAGCATCACCTGCAGCAGGCGTTGGTAGTCGCCATAGAGCAAAATGGGCTCTGCCGTGGGGGGCAGGTAGAAGCTGAGCTGCAATCCCTTTTGACTGGCCTGCAAACTGGTTTTGGCCTCCACATCCTTGAAGAGGACTTGCAGGTCGCAGGGCTGAAACTCCAACTGCATTTTGCCTGCCTCGATCTTGGCGATGTCCAGCACGTCGTTGATCAAGGCCAACAGGTGCAGGGCCGAGCGGTAGGCTTCCTGCAAAAAGTCCAGCTCCTCTTCTCGGCTTTCGGCCATTCCGTCCAGCACCAGCCTAATAAAGCCGATGATCCCGTTGAGAGGGGTGCGCAGCTCATGGGAAGTATTGGCCAAGAATTGACTTTTCAGTTGGTTGGCCGATTCTGCTTGGGCACGGGCCTGCTCCAGCTCTTTGTTTTTCTGGCGCAGTGTCTGGTTGGCCAACTGCAGGCGAGTGGCCAGTTGGCGGCTTTGATCCAGCAAGATGGCGTGGGCAATCGCCGTGCCCAGGTAGGTGGCGATGCTCTGCAGCACCTGGAGGTGGCCGGCCTGCCAGACGGGGGCTTCGTTGGGGGGCAACACTTCCAGCCAGAGCAGGCTGTTGGCATAGCCCCGGTAAGACATGGCGATGGCCAGATGGCGTCCCATCACCACCGGCTCTTCTTGACGAAGGGCTTGCAGCAGAGGCGGGTGATCCGCCAGACGCAACGTCTGGTTCAACAGCGAGGGATCCCCTGGGTTGCGGCGGTACTCGGCGTTAACCGTGAGGGAGTCCTGCCCCACTTCGTAGAGGGCCAACAGGCAGCGATCCACCCCAAACAACTGCCCCAACTGCTCCACCGTCTGCTGGCACAGCTCGCGGATATCCAGGGAGTGGCCGATGTTGCGCAGCAACTGGGCCGTGATCCCCGGCACCGGGTTGGTCAGAAGGGGATGGGGCTGGGCAGTAGAGCTGCTGGCTCCGCCGGCCAAGTTGAAAGGCGTTGCCCCCAACACCTTGCCCACCACCGAGACGGCCACCACCTCCCCCTCCATGTCCCGCACCGGGTTGAGGCAAAGATGCAAGTGCAACTTGTAGCGGGGAGAGATCACCTGACACTGGTGCTGCAAGGGATCCCCACTCGCAAACACCTGCTCGAGCTTGGCTTGGTACTCCTCCGCATTAGCCACCTCCCAGCTTTGCTGTCCGCTCAGGATCTGCGGCGGGTAGATAGCGTAGTTCTCAGCACCCTCCCAATAAAAACTCCAGAAACGCTGCTGGCGATCCTGGGTGTAGAAAATTAGATCTGGTTGGAGGACACCCATTGGGGAAGAGGCCATCATTGCGTCGGAAAAACAGAGCTCTTCGGCCTGAAGCCTCAGGTTTTCGCAGAGGAAGCTGGGCTGGAGTCCTTGTTGAGTCGGGCAAAGATCATCCGGCCCGCCGAGGTTTGAATGGCGCTGGTCACCACAACAGAGCGGGTCTTGCCCAGAGAGCGCTGTCCCTCTTCCACCACCACCATCGTGCCGTCCTCCAGATAGCCTACCCCCTGGCCCGGCTCCTTGCCTTCGCGGGTAATCTTGATCTCGAAGCTATCGCCAGCAATGTAGATGGGTCGCAGCGCTTCGGCCAGCTCGTTCACGTTCAGCACCTTGATCCCCTGCAGCGTGGCCACCTTTTTCAGGTTGTAATCGGTGGTCACCAGCGTTCCCCCCACATTTTGGGCAAGGCGCACCAGCTTCTCGTCCACGGTGGTCAGATCCGGGTAGTTGGCTTCGTGAATCACAAAGCGCTCGGGGTAAGACTGGCGCAGCGCTTGCAGCGTATCCAACCCTCTGCGACCTCGCTCCCGTTTTTGCGGATCGGCTTTGTCGGCAATGGTTTGCAGCTCCGCGATGACAAAGCGAGGGATCACCAGTGTCCCCTCCAAAAAGCCCGTCTCGATCAACTGGGCCACGCGCCCGTCGATGATCGAGCTGGTGTCCAAAACCTTGGCGCTGGCCGCCACCACACTGCCTTCTGCCGCCGCCTGCAGGGCGTAGTTGGGGTTGAACAGGCGCAGGAGTGCAGGGCCATGGGTATCGGCCAAACTTACCCCCAAGTAGGCAAAGGACAGGCTAAAAAAGATGGAGGCCAGTGGCTCAATAAAGTTATTGAGCTGCTGGGGCAGGGGCAACAAATAGACAGGAGCCATGGCCAAATTGGCAATCACCAGGCCAATCACCAGCCCCACCGAGCGGCTGATCAACACATCCGGCGGCAGCGAGCGTACATTGGCCTCGAAGCGGCGGTAGCCCCAGCGCACCAGGGATCCCAAAGCCAAACCCGCCAGGACACCAAAGCCGCTGGTAACCACGCGCGCCCCCTCCACATTGGCCCCCTGGATGGCGGCAGGAGGGAGCAGATCCAGGCCGTAGAATCCGAGACCTGCCCCGGCCAACATGAAGATCCCAATCAGCAAGACATCTAACATGGCGAAGAAAGCGCCCCTGCTCAGAATATGCTTGGGTCTGCTACTCGCAATAGGCAAATCCGACTCCTATTCTAGTCTTCTGGCTGAAGAGGGGGATCTCATCCCCCACCCCGAAAGAAGGAGACTATGCTGAAGAAAGGCCATCCCTCCCTGGCTTGGGGGGTGAGGCGAGAAATCGCTACAATCAACGTCTTAGGCAAGGTCTCAGCAAAGCTGGAAGCAACTATGGCACAAGCACTGGAATTGAACGCCGAAAATGTGGAAAAAGTGTTGGACGAGCTGCGCCCCTACCTGCAAGCCGATGGCGGCAATGTAGAGCTGGTGGAAATCGACGGCCCGGTGGTGAAGCTGCGCCTACAGGGGGCCTGTGGCGCCTGCCCCAGTTCCACCCTGACCTTAAAAATGGGCATCGAGCGCAAGTTGCGGGAGAGCATTCCTGACATCCTGGAAGTAGAACAGGTGTTCTGAGGGCTCTGCCGCTTCTGGTCTGTTATCTTGGTTCCCTAGGGCAGCAGGTGCAGCCGTCGCTGTGACTCTCTGCCTCTTGACCTTTTTTCCTTCTTTCCTTCAAGCCAGCCCATGCCTGTCCTCCTCTCCATCGCCATCCTCGCCCTGCTGATCCTGGTGCATGAGGCGGGACACTTCGCGGCAGCCAAACTCCAAGGGATCCACGTCAACCGCTTTTCGCTGGGGTTTGGCCCGGTGCTGTGGCGCTACCAGGGCAAGGAGACGGAGTACGCCATTCGCGCCCTGCCGTTGGGGGGCTACGTGGGCTTTCCCGACGATGACGAGCGCTCCCCCTACCCGCCCGACGACCCGGATCTGCTGAAGAACCGCCCTGTTGCGGATCGCCTGGTGGTGATGAGCGCGGGGGTGATGGCCAACCTGGCCTTTGCCTACCTGGTACTGGTGCTGATGTTTGCTTCGGTGGGGATCCCCTCGGTTACGCGCATCCAGCCTGGCATTCTCATTGCTCAGGTGATGCCGGATAGCCCGGCGGAGCAAGCTGGCTTGCAGGCGGAAGATGTGGTGTTGCGGGCGGCCGACCACGATTACAGCACAGTTGCCGACGAGACCTCGGCCTTGGCAGCTCTCAATGATTTTCAGGCGTTGATCCGCCGCAGCGAAAACCAGCCCGTCCCCCTGCAGGTGCAGCGAGGGGAAGGGGATCCCATTCTGGAGATCACGGTGATTCCCGAGATGCGGGGAGAGGTGGTGGCCATTGGGGTCAACCTGGCCCCCAACCAAGAGGTGACACTGCGCCCGGCCCAGAGCCTGGCAGAGATCTTTGCCGAAGCCGGGAATGCCTACCAGCGCCTGGTGATGATGAACATCAGTGGCCTGCAGCAGCTCCTGCAGAACTTCCAAAACACGGCCACCCAGGTATCCGGGCCGGTGGGGATTGTCAAGATTGGTGCCGACTTGGCGCGGGATGACGCGGCCAGCTTGTTTAATTTCACCGCTTTGATCAGCATCAACCTGGCCATTCTCAACCTGTTGCCCCTGCCCGCCTTGGATGGGGGGCACATCGCCTTTTTGATCCTGGAAGCGATCCGCGGCAAGCGGCTGCCCAGAGAACTGGAGGAACGGGTGATGCAGACGGGCTTGGTGCTGCTGCTGGGTCTGGGGGTAGTGCTGATCTTTAAGGACACCCTTGCCATTGTCACCGGGTCGGGCTAGCTGCAGATGACTAGCAAGCGGGCTTTGCGCCAGCGGGCTTTGGAGATCCTGATCCGGCTGAAGCGCCATTATCCCAACTCCACCTGTGCCCTCCACTACCAAACGCCGCTGCAACTGCTGGTGGCCACCATTTTGTCTGCACAGTGCACCGACGAGCGGGTCAACCAAGTTACGCCGGAGCTGTTTCGCCGCTTTCCCGATGCCCAGGCGCTGGCGGCAGCCCCACGGGAGGAGATCGAGGCCCTGATCCGTTCCACCGGCTTCTACCGCAACAAGGCTAAACACATCCAAGAGGCCTGCCGCAAGATCGTGACCGACTTCGGCGGCCAGGTGCCGCGCACCATGCCGGAGCTGCTCACTCTGCCGGGGGTGGCCCGCAAGACGGCCAATGTGGTGCTGGCCCATGCCTTTGGCATCAACGCCGGCGTGACTGTCGATACCCACGTCAAGCGCCTCAGCCGTCGCCTCGGCCTCACCGAGCACGAGGATCCCGTGCGCATCGAGCGGGATCTCATGCAGTTGTTGCCGCAAGCCGACTGGGAAAATTGGTCCATTCGCCTGATCGACCATGGGCGGGCCATTTGCACCGCCCGTAAACCCCTTTGCGACCAGTGTTTTCTGGCCGATCTCTGCCCCAGCGCTCCCCTCCTGAGACCGGCGGGGAAAACGGACAGAGAAGCTGCAACAGCCTCCCAGACTTGAGCGCTTGGCATCCGGTTTTTCGGCTCCCCCTCGCCCTAGAATAGGCTGCATGGACGATCAACCGACTAGACCGACCCCCGTGACCTTGCCTGTTCTGGTTATCGCTGGGCTGACGGGATCTGGGAAAACCCTGGCCATCCAGCAATTGGAACAACTGGGCTACACCGGCTTGGAAGGGATCCCGCCTGACCAGGCTGTTTCTTTGATCGAGGCGATGCGGCCTCGCCACCCTGCTCTGGCGGTGAGCCTAAACCTCCACATCCCGGAATATCGGGAGCAGTTCCTTGCCTTTGACCGCTGGCGGCAAGCGCAAGGGATCCCTTTCCTCTTTCTGGAGGCCCGTCCTCTGGTATTGCTCAACCGTCTTAGCGCCCACCGCCGCCCCCACCCTCACCACCCTGGCGTTGGCCTGTTGGAGGCCATTGAGCAGGAAGTGCGCGATCTGGCCCCCGTGCGGGAGCGCTGCACCCACCTTCTGGATACGTCTGAGCTGGACAGCCAGCAACTGCGGCAGCAATTACAGGCCCTGGCCCACGGGATCCCGCAGCCGCTCAACCTGAGGCTGGTCAGCTTCGGCTTCAAGTACGGTGCTCCCCTCGATGCCAACTTGCTGTTCGACGTGCGCTTTTTGCCCAATCCCTTCTTTCAGCCCCATCTGCGCCACCTGACCGGCCAGGATCCGCCTCTGCAGGCGTTCCTCTTTGCGGATCCAGTTACCCAATCCACCTACCGGCAGATCTTTTCTCTGGTGCAGGCGTTCTGGCCCCACTACCGAGCAGAACGACGGCCCCACCTAACCGTGGCCATCGGCTGCACCGGCGGGCAACATCGCTCTGTGGCTCTGGTGGAGCGCCTGGCTCAAGATCTGCGGCCTTGGGCCGTCCCCACCGACAACCCTGCCCTGCCTGCCCTGAACATCCAGGTGCAGCACCGCCATTTGCTGGATTCGCAGCGGGAGCTGGAGGCTCGCTTTGGCCCGCCCCCCCCTGACGCTGGCGTAGAACAGCAACAGGTTAGGATCCCTTTGGCCGGTGTTCCTGCACCTCCCCATGACTAAGCCCGTGCTCAGCAACAAGTCCACCGTGGGGGGGCCTCGCCGTCGCAAGGCCGCTTGGCCGGGAAATGGCTGGAAATGGCTCTTCCCTGGTCTGGCGGTCAAGCGCTGGCTCACCCTGGCCGTGGGGGGCGTGCTGCTGATGGTGCTGGGCATCGCCATCTGGACAGAGCTGACCCCCATCTTTCGCCTCAAGCGATTAATCGACATCACCCTGCGCCTGATCACCACCTGGATCCCAAACACCATCAGCGGCCCCTTGGTAACCGGGATCGGCCTGGTGATGGTGGTGCTGGGCTTCCGCAGCGCCATGCGCTCCATCGAAGATGTGCTGATCCCAGAAGGAGACGAGGCGCTGGTGGATAAGCTCCTGTTGCGGCGACGCCTGAGCCGTGGCCCTCGCATTGTGGTGCTGGGGGGCGGCACCGGCCTTTCCAACCTGCTGCGAGGGTTGAAGCGCTACAGCTCCAACATCACCGCCATTGTTACTGTGGCCGATGACGGCGGCTCCTCAGGGCGCTTGCGGCGGGAGATCGGCGTGTTGCCCCCCGGCGACATCCGCAACTGCCTTACCGCCTTGGCCAACGAAGAAAAGCTGCTCACGGAGCTGTTTCAATACCGCTTCCAGGCTGGGGAAGGGCTGAGCGGGCACAGTTTTGGCAACCTGTTCATCACCGCCCTCACCGCCGTTACCGGCGGCGACCTGATTCGGGCCATCACCGCCACCTCGCAAGTCTTGGCCATTCAAGGACGAGTGCTGCCGGCTACCCTGGCGGATGTCACCCTCTGGGCCGAGTTAAGCGATGGCCGCCGTGTGGTGGGCGAGTCCAACATTGCCAAAGCCAGGGGGCGCATCTGTCGCATTGGCTGCGACCCGCCCAACCCTCCCGCCTTGCCTGAGGCCATCGAGGCCATCGAGGCGGCAGAGTTTGTGGTGCTGGGGCCGGGCAGTCTCTACACCAGTATCATCCCCAACCTTTTGATCCCGGAGATTGTGGAAGCCTTGGCCAAGAACATGGCACCCCACATCTACGTGTGCAACATTATGACCGAGCCAGGGGAAACCGACGGCTACACCGTTGGGGATCACGTCATGGCTCTGGATCGGGTGGCGGGCGTGCGCTTGTTCGATGCTGTCCTGGTGCAACGGGATCCCCCTTCCCCCCGTGCCCTAGAACATTACCGCCGCAACGGTTCCGAGTTTGTGGTCTTGGATCCGGATAAGCTGGCCTACCTGGGCTGTCGGGCTGTCTTGGCCAATGTCATGCAAGAGGATTCTGAGACTGGCTTGGTGCGCCACAACCCTGAACGCCTGGCGGCGATGCTGATGCGCTGGTTCGACAGACACCGCTAAGCCACCCCACAGTCCCACCTTGCTAAGGGCTGGCCATAGCCAGTAGATTCTTGCGGCCCAGTTTTGGCATCCCCCTAATTCGTGAGGTTATGAACTACCCCACCGCGTAGGCGGGTGGGGTTTCCTCACCCGCTTGGCAGCGGAGCTTTTGTCTCTTCTTCTGCCCCAGTTGCTCCGTGGATCCCGTGTACCGGGTCTGTGAAGTAGAGCTGAAGCATCCAAGACTCACGAGGCTGGTTCCCAGCCCCGGTT
The DNA here is from genome assembly GCF_047462555.1 of Synechococcus sp. B60.1. Classification (NCBI taxonomy): domain Bacteria; kingdom Bacillati; phylum Cyanobacteriota; class Cyanophyceae; order Synechococcales; family Synechococcaceae; genus Synechococcus; species Synechococcus sp. B60.1. Next base: position 313 of record NZ_JANSJN010000064.1, on the reverse strand, counting down.
GCCGATTAACGGCAACGTTGTACAGTACCATCACCGTCCCCCTGTCCCGCGGTGTCGCAAAACCACAGGCAGGGCAGACATGATAGCGGTTACTTAGCTCTGCCCACTCCTTGTGAACAGCACCACACTGCGGACAGCGCTGAGACGGCTTGAGGGTTTGTGTAGGAAGAAACAAGACCAAACCGCCCTTCTGCTCAATTTTGTAGGTCAGCATTTGGTTCAGCGTACCAAACCCAACCGACAAAATAGACTTGTTTAGTCCGGCCTTGCGCTTCTTCCCTTTACCCTTAGCTTGACGGGTCATGTTCTTGAC
>NZ_JANSJN010000063.1:0-17474 GCF_047462555.1 Synechococcus sp. B60.1 | reverse complement strand
TCGGCTTGCTAGGGGGAGGGAAGAGTTGCGCAACCTCTGCGTCCCCTTCAAGAGACGCGCAAGGAGCTACCGCCGAGCTTCAGTTCGTGGACTCCGTGACACCCCAGCTGGAACGACCAAACAGGGGGGCCGTGGATCCCCCGATGAATCGAGGGGGATCACCGCCCCCTCGCTCTCCCCCGTTTCTCTAAGGGATCCAGGCCAAGGCGCTGCTGCTCAGCGGCAGGCGACGACGGCTGTTGGGGAGCGGCAGTCCATCTTGCAAGTCCAGCAACCACACTTGCGCGCTCCGGATGGCTTGCCCACTGCGGCTGAGGGGAGCCCAGGGATCCGGAATCTCCTCTTGCAAGGGCTGCAAAAGCGTGTAGGCCAACAGGCGGCCGTCCGGAGAAAGGCTGAAGTCCAGCTCAAAGGGGTAGTCGGCCCGAGCCATCTCCGCGATCTTGCCAGCTTGGGCAGCGCCACCGCTGCTGAACACGATTGCCAGCAGGCGGGATGATTCGCTGTAGCCCGGCAACGCCAACTCGCCCTGATTGCCGGTAACCTCAACCTCGCTCACCAAGCTGTAAAAGACAGGCGCCCTCGGCGAGAAAGCTCCTTTGGCAACGGATCCCTCGGTTACCCAAATCTCCTCGCTGGTGCCGGTATTGCTGACGATAAAGAGGCTGCGGGTGTAGTCGGGATTGAAGCGCAGCAAAGCCCCGAAAGCCCCGTCGGGACGGATGGCCAAGGTTTGGCCGAACTGGGCCAAAAAGCTCTCCGCTGCCGCCCGCGGGTGCAGGGGCACAATCCCCACCCCTTGCCCCTGGGAGATGAGCAAGCTGCTCTCATCAGGGCTGATGAAAAAGTCTCCCCCCAAAGCCGTGTCCAGCTCCAGACGCTCAAAGGGATCCTGTCTCCTTTTCTGGACCCACAGCTCCGTCTGGACAGGGGCGAGGGGATCCCGTTGCAGGGGGATCCGCTCCGCTACCACCAGCTCCCCCGTCGGCGAGACCTGGAAGCGCAGGTTTTGGTAGCCCTGGTGATCCAGCAGCAACTGGGAAGACTGATCCTCCAGATCCAGGCGGTACAGATCCTGGTGTTGTAGGCTGGTGGTGGTGGCAAAGTAGTAGACAAAGCGGCCATCGGCGCTGGGCTGCATTTGAGTGACCTTCAGCCCGGCTGGCGTCAGCAACGTGGTGGATCCCGTCTCCAGGTTAAAGAGGAACAGCCGCCCCCGTTGGTCTGCTTCCGTGCCGATCCCCAACAACTGCCGATCCGGCGTGCGAAACTCTCCCTCAAAAGGTCGCACCATGGGCTGGCCCCGCTCATCCACGGCGGCCTTTAGGCGCAGCCGGTAGGTCTGGCCGTAGGGGGCCGGCTCTGTCAGGGTCCAAAAAAAGCGGCGGCCCAGCTTGTGCATCCGGCCCGGCAGAGGCGGCTGGATCTCCAAGTTGGCCGCAACGCTGTCCGCATCCATAGGGCGGTTGAAGGTCAGCACCATCTGCAGTTCCTGGGATCCCACCCGCTGCTGTTGCCAGTTGAAATCCCGCACATAGGGGGCCGTATGGTTGCCCAGCAAAAATAAGATCACCCCAATCGCCAAGTTGCAGAGGGTGATCCCGGCTACCCAGCGATCCAAGGGCTGGGTCAGCCCTCGCTGCAGAGCTGCATAGAAACGACGTGCCGGCCAGGCAGGCATCCGGGTCGTACAGTTCTCGACATCTCAAACCAGATTAAGGCACCTTTCAGGCGCTTGGGGCCACTGCCCTCACCCCCGCCCCCTCTCCCAGAGGGAGACTGCCCTCACCCCCAGCCCCTCTCCCAGAGGGAGAGGGGAGCTGGGCTGGAGCGGGAACGGGTAAACGGCTCTACTGCAGCATGACAAAGAGAAAGTCTTCCAACGCCGTCAGGAAGGTCAGCACCTCGTCAGTTGCCTGTTCTTTCGTCAGGGATCCCAGCTCGACGACCCGTTGAATCAGCTCTGCCACCGGAGTCGGCCCCTGCAGCAGCGGAGCCAGCCATCTCACCTTCTCGGCAGGGATGCTGATCCGCCCGTGGGTGGCCCCTGTCCACTGCATTTCGTAGGGGCGGTTCTCTTGCAGGGCCTTGTTGTACTCCTGGTGGAAGCGGGTATTGTCCATCAGCAGGGGGTTAAACTGCACGGATCCCGTCAGCCAATCCGCATCCGTCCAAGGCAGCACCAGGGAAGAGCCGGCGTGCTCGGCCCAAAAGTCGATGAGGCGATGGGCAGGCCGGATCAGCTCGTAGAGGTGCAGCCGCTCCATAACGCTGAGGGTTTCCAGCCGTTGCCGCACAAACTCCGGCACTTGCTTAAAGAGAGACTCCACCGACCAGTCGGGCATATCCACCAGGCTTAAAAAGCCCAACCCTGCCTGCTGCAACATGCCAAACACCTCGGGGATCGTAAATCCCTTGTCGTTGGCAAGCAGATAGTTGTTCAGGATGGCGGCGTCTTCGGTATAGTTGGCCGGGTTCCACAGCACTGCCTTGGCCACCTCTTCCTGCAGGGATCCCATGAATTCCCGCACGTTCTTGGCGCCTACTGCTGGCGGGACGTCGAATTGCCCCACCTTTTGCAAAGCTTCCTGCAGGCGGAGAAACACCTGGCGTTGGCGGCGGCTGTGGAGATTGGCGCGAATAATGCCCTCGGGCTTGAGAACCTTTTTCATCGCCCGCAAGCCCTCAGTGGGATCTGCCAACAAATACAGAACGTCGTTCAGGCTGATGAAATCGAACTGGATCCCCAGGCGATCCAGCTCCAGCACGTTGAGGACGTAGCACTGGACATCGGTGAAGCCGTGGCGGCGCAGGCGTTCCTCGGTGAGCTTGACGGAAGCCGGCGACAGATCACAAGCCACGATCTGGGCGCCCGGATTGGCCTCCGCCATCATCAGCGTCTCCCAGCCGGAGCCACAGCCGGCGTTAAGCATCACCTTGCCCTCTGACGGGACGAGCATGTGGGTGCGCAGGTACTGGGCGGTGGTATAGCTCATCTTGAACATCTCCCCCAAGACATTGCGGGCCGACTGGGAGAGGGGCACATTGGGGTAGGGCAGGGCCTCGTAGAGGCTGAGGGCCCGGTCTGCAGCCGAGAGAGCAGATCTGGTCATCGGCAGGGGAAAAGTGCAAGGGAGATCGAGAGAAGCAAGGCCATCGCTATGATTGAGTCTAGCCGCTGGTCGCGGCGGCGCTGCCGAGCAATAGAGATCTGCTGAGAACTGGCCATGACTGCTGCTGCTTTGCCCCGTCGCCGCTCCCGTTTCTCCCTGACAGGCACCCTGGCCGCCGTGGGCGGGGCGCTGCTGTGCGGGATCCTGGTGGTACGGCTGCAGGTGCCGATGCTGGAGCGGATCAATCTAGAGGCCCTGGAAAATGCCGAGGCCCGCAAAAACCGCAACATTGCCCTGGCCACCACCCTGGGCTGGCTGGGCTACCGCAACCTGGGCGCCTCCTGGCTGTGGCTGGAGCTGATCCAGTACTACGGCGACGCCCCTGCTCGCGCCCAAACCGGCTACGGCCTTGCCTACGAGTACTTCGACCACATGCTGCGGCTGGATCCCAATTTCTTCTTAGGCTACCGCCTCTCCAGCTTGGTGTTGGCCTATCGGGCTGGCCAGCCGGAAAAAGCCGTCGAGATTTTGGATCGCGGCCTGCAGCAGTTTAACCCCCAAAACAACCCCGATGCCTGGCGGCTCTACGTGGATCGCGCCCTGATCAACTTCATGTTTTTGGGGGATGCGGAAGCGGGCCGCCGCGACTACTACCAAGCCGCCGCCTGGCGGGAACAGGTGGGCTTGCCTGGTGACGATTTTCGCCAACTGGGGGACAACATCGCCCGCAGCCCCCTCAGCCGCCGCTCCCGCTTCGATGTCTGGCTAAGCGTGTTTAACGCCACCAGCGACCGGGATACCCGCCAGTTTGTTCTGGAACAACTGACCCAATTGGGGACGGTGCTGCGCACGTTGCCCACGGGCGAGATCGAGATTCTCCCGCCGCCTCTGCCCAGTGGACTTGAGGAAGAGCCCTACCGCTTGCGCCTGTGATTCCAATCCAGTGACGCACTCCCGACCCTCATCTTCGTTGAGTCAACACAACATGGCTTACAGCACGCTGCGCGAACCGATAGCGTACGGGCTTCACGCTTCCCAGACTTGTTGGTACAGAGGTCTCAGCGTGCTGCCACCGTGCCACCCGCGGCGGGAACCAGTCAGGGAAACTCTTTAAGCTAACTGGACAAAGATTGCCATCTAGGGTTGTGACGTTGCCCCAAGAGGTGAGCTAGACTCTAACCCAAATTCTCATCCTGGGAGCCGACTTTTGCAGAAGGGCAAGCTCCGCGTCGGAGAAGTTGCTTTCTCTGACGCGGGTGAGTTATTGGCTCTGGCGCCTCTTTCCGAGGAAGCAGCAGCCCATTTGCTTCTGCCAGTCTGCGAAGACGCCTCAGGCTTTTGGCGGGTTCCCGCAGCCTCCCCATTTCTTATTATTTCTTAACTTTTGTTGTTCTGCACAATTAGGAGTGATCCCCATGGCCTCAAGAACTTCTCTCCTGATGACGGCGGCTGTCCTTTCGGGCACTTGGTTTGTCCTCCCTGCAGCGGCCCAATCTTCCGCGACAGCGCGAGTACGGTCGGTGGTGGATGGGGACACCTTTTGGGCAGACTTGAACGGCAGGCCCACCCGTTTTCGCCTTGCCTATGTGGATGCGCCGGAGCTGACGCAGGGACGCTGGGGGCGGCTCTCACAAGAGGCTTTGCAAAGCCTGCTGCCGCCGGGATCCCTGGTGCAGGTGGATACCCTCTACGTCACGCCGGAAGGGCTGCACATTGCCCAGGTGTACAACTCTGAGGGCTTGGTGAATTTGGAGATGTTGCGCCAGGGGCAGGCGGCGGTTTACGAGCGCTTTTTGTACGGGGCCAACCGGGAGCGCTACCTGGAAGCTCAAGAATTGGCCCAGGCGGCGCGCCGAGGTTTTTGGCAGCAACGCAATCCGGTGATGCCCTGGGAGTTTCGGGAGACAGCCGCGCAAACCTCGGCCTTTGCGGGATCCAACGTTTTGGACGGCTCCTTCCTGCGGGAAAACCCGGCAGCGGCAGCGGGCGTGGGCATTGCCACAGCAGTGGTGATGGTGGGCCTGAGCAAAGTGTTGTGGAAAAAGCCTCGCCAGAAAAACGCGAGCATCCGCCAGATGGAGCGGGATCTGAAACAACTGCGGCGCAGCCTGGCCACAACGCTGGCCAGCTGCAAACAACTGGAACGGCAGTACGATCAACTGCTGCAAAAGGCTGAGGATTGGTTTGTCAGAGCCGAGAAGGCCAGCCAACATGACCAGGACGAACTGGCGCGCCAGGCTTTGGTGCAGCAGAACCAACACATGAGTGCCGCAGAGGCGGTTCGTCGCTCCCTGGACGAGGTTGAGGCCCAGGCGACAGCTATCCGCGAGGGCATTTCCCGCTTGGAAAGCCAGATCGCGATGGCCAAGCTGGAACGGGAGATGAACAACTAAAAAAACAACTAAAAAGAGGTAACGGGGCGGGTGCAGTGCCTCAGTGTGAACGACTCCCGCCACTCCTCTTCGTTGAGCAAACACAACATGGCTTACGCCACGCTGCGTGAACCGATAGCGTACGGGCTTCACGCTTCCCAGACTTGTTGGTACTTGTTGGTACAGAGGTCTCAGCGTGCTGCCACCGTGCCACCCGCGGCGGGAAACTCTTCAGAGATTTAACTTGTGCTCCTCAATTGCAGCACGAACGGCTTTCATCCCGACACTGATTGGCTCCTGAGTCAACACAATTCACTCATACAGTGCAGGGCTTCCCGCCGATTAAGCTAAATCGAAGAAATAGCAACGATTGCCATTTTAGTTGGGTTTCAGACTTGGCTCTGCGCATTGGCGAAGCGGTTGCTAGGGATCCCCGCAGCCAGAGGCTCAGGTTGCAGCCTGTCTGGGGGGGCGGGGATTACCTAGATTGGGATCAAGACAACTGAGGATCTCGGCAGCCAGCTCAACCCAAGCCCAAGAGAACGCAGAGGGATCCCGACAGTTTCGATAGACTGTGAGAGGGACTGTGTAAAGAATTACTCCCTCAAGCTCTCTCTCTTCTTCTCTGGTGTGTTTCAGTCCTATTGCAGCGTGTGGTACTAACGTGGGTGCAATGGCCTTTTTCTCTCGCTATTCTTTCTTCTCTCCCGGTTGGAGGGGGGCGCTACGAGGTCAGTGGGGCTGGGCAGGGCTGTTGCTCATGGCTCTGCAGCTTGGGCAGCCCGCTGTGGCTCAGACAGAGACCCGAGTTTGGAGTGGCACCGGCCAGATCTTGAGCGGTCAGGGGCAGGGGGCGACGGTGCAACTGGTTCTGGAAACCGGTGGCGGACGCATTTGGACGCAGTCGGGGCCGGCGTTGGACGCGCCCTTTTCCGGCGGGCAGATTTCGGTTACCAGCGGCGACGGCACCTGGCAAATTCAATCGCAGGGGGATCAGTTGTTGGTGACCTTTTACCGCGGCGAGCAGATCATCCGCTGGCAACTGCGCCCCGTCGGCGAGGTTCCAGCCTCTCCTCCCTCTGGGCTATCCGGCTCCTTAAGCGGCGACACCTCCCAACCCGTGGCTCTGCCTGTGCAAGAGCTGGTTGTTCCCATCCAGAATTTGCCCAACAATCGCTGAGGGATCCCGCGGGCTGGTTTCCCAGTTTAGATAAATGGTTCAGAAAAGAGATTAGGGGTGCTCCTGCTTTGCCTGTTGCCAGAGGGCCTCTAACTCCGCGAGGGTGAGTCTTTGGAGAGGGAGCGGGGAGGCTTGGCCGCTGCCAGGTAACGCTGCTTCTGTTGGTTGCCGCGCCAGCTCTTCCATGCGCAAAAAACGGCGGGCAAAGCGCAGATTGGTCTGGGTCAAGGCCTGCGCGGCATCCAGCCCATACCAACGGCCCAAATTGACCAGAGCAAACAACAGATCCCCCAACTCGGCTTCCTGTCGCGCCGGGTCGGGGGGATCCCGTTCCAGCTCTCGGCGCAGTTCGGCCTCTTCCTCGCGGATCTTGGCCCAGATCCCCTCCACCGTCGGCCACTCAAATCCCGCTCCCACCACTTTTTGGCAGATCTTCAGGGCCGCCATCAGGGGGGGCAAACTTTCAGCGTAGTGGAGAAGTTTCTGGCCGAGGGTCTGCTGTGGCTGTTCCTTCTGCTTGATGTCTTCCCAGGAGCGGTGCAACTCAGAAAGGCTGGAAACATCTGACTGCGGAGCATCCCCAAACACATGGGGGTGACGGCGGATCAGCTTATCGGCAATCCGCGCGGCTACGGTTTCCAGGTCGAAGTGGTTTCGCTCGGCAAAGATCTGGGATTGCAACACCACCTGCAGCAACAGATCCCCTAGCTCTTCGACAATGGCCGCCGGATCCCCAGCCCGAATGGCCGCCACCGTCTCGTAGGCTTCTTCGAGGATATAGGGAGTCAGCGACTCGGGCGTTTGGGCGCGATCCCAAGGACAGCCGTCGGGGGCGCGCAACTGAGCCACTATTGCCGCCAAGCGGTTGAGGTGCTGTGCAGACGCGGAGCGCTCCAGATAAAGATGGGCAAAAGAGCCTGTGACCTGCGGATCCCAGCTTTGCAGCGTCAGGGGGCCGTCCACTACCTGCAAGTCTTCTGTGAGCAAGGTCAACGCTTGGCTGGGGGCGCAGAACTGCTGTAAAAAACGACGCAGCTCCGCCAGATCCTTCTTCCCGCAACTTTTCAGCAGCAGGGATCCCTGCCCAGCCGCAGACCAGCGGGCCAGATGCTGTTGCCAACCGGGCTGAAGGCTATCCAGCGTTTGCAGCATGGTCGTAGGTGCGGCCCAAATCCAGCAGGCGCCTGAGCTGCTCGAGATCGATGAAACTCAGCTCCAAAAGGATCATCAGCAACGGCCCTTGCTGGCGATGCTGCAGCTTTTTGGCCAAGCTCAGTTGGGAGCGGTCGATGATGCCTGCTTGCAACAGGTATTCTTCAAGGACAGGAGGGGGAATGGGATCTAGCATAGTCGTTTCACGGCGCTGAGAAGGACAAGTGGAAAAACTGAGAGGATGACCAACTAATGTAATCATTCTTAACACTCTTACAGAGCTTCCGCAAAGATCTGGCCGGCAACTGAGCCAAGAGGCGGCAAGCCGGGTTTTCTGAGCGCAGCTCTGCTAAGCGATCCCTCCCGTTACCGGGACAGATGGGATCTCTGTATCCAAGAGCACAAAAAATGGAGTCAGTGAGGTCAATGTATAATAGCAGGTTTGCTGCCGATTGACAGTGCCCTGAGAGGCCGATGCTCTTCCCCTAGCGCAGGGTAGCTCGGGTATGGAGCGATGTTACCTTTTTATCCTGCCGACTCCAGCTATTGGATAAAAATCTTGCTAACAATGTAACCATCCCGTCCGGCTTGAGGTTGACCCATCTGCTATTCTCCAGTTCCGTTAAGCTAAAGGCAGGTGTAGCGTCGATGCTTGTGGGGCCATGTCTGAAGCTCAAGGTTTGCTGCCGGTGGGGGCGAGGGTTGAGGTGGTGGAGATGCCTCCTTACTTGAAAACGGCTGACCCGATGCCGATGTTGCGCCCTGCCCATTTGATTCGGCTGCACGAACAAGGGGTGATCTTGCAGCGGCGGCTGTTGGGCACCTACAGTGTACAGTTTGCCAATGGCATCTTTTTAATCGACGGCAAGTACCTGGCTCTTGTGGGATCCCGCCCGTGAGCAACCCATCTCCACCGGGGCCTAGGAAACTGGGACTCTTGCTCTTTGGGAGCGGCAGGTCTTGCGCGTGCTGGCGGACTTTCGCGGTAGATTAAAGGGTGCTGGCTGGGGTTGGGTCAACATGGATGCGATCCAGCCTGGCTTGCGGTATTGGCTCTTCTGCTTCTGTTGCCCCACATCCGATTAGGCTATTGTCGCTTATGCCCAGAGTTATCGTCACGGATCCCATCGATCAGGCGGGAATCGACATCCTCTCCCAAGTGGCCCAGGTGGATGTGCAAACCGACCTCACGCCGGAGCAGTTGATTGCGGTCATTCCCAACTACGATGCCATCATGGTGCGCTCCGGCACGCGGGTCACCCGCGAGGTGATCGAGGCGGGGACGAACTTGAAAATCATCGGTCGGGCGGGGGTGGGCGTGGACAACATCGACGTGGCTGCCGCCACCAAAGCTGGGATCCTGGTGGTCAACTCCCCTGAGGGCAATACGATTGCTGCCGCCGAGCACGCCATCGCTTTGATGATGGCCCTCTCCCGCCACATTGCCGATGCCAATGCCTCTCTGAAAGCAGGCCAATGGAAGCGGCAGGAGTTTGTCGGGGTAGAGGTGTACAAAAAGACACTGGGCATTGTTGGCCTGGGTCGCATTGGATCCCATGTGGCCCAGATTGCCAAGGCGATGGGGATGCGGCTTTTGGCCTACGATCCCTACCTTTCGATGGAGCGGGCGGAGCAACTGGGGGTGCGCCTGGTGGATTTCACAACTTTGGTGCAGGAATCGGACTACATCACCCTGCATGTCCCCAAGACCCCTGAGACCACCAACCTGTTCAACGCCGAGACCTTCCGCCTGATGAAGCCGACCGCCCGCCTGATCAACTGTGCCCGCGGCGGCTTAGTGGACGAGCAAGCCCTCTATGAAGCCCTCAAATCCGGCCAAATTGCGGGGGCGGCCCTGGACGTCTTTGCCGATGAGCCCCTTAGCCAAGATTCACCTCTGCTTTCCTTGGGCAAGGAGATCCTGCTAACCCCTCATCTGGGGGCCTCCACTGAAGAGGCGCAGGTGAATGTGGCCATCGATGTGGCAGAGCAGATCCGCGATGTGTTGTTGGGGCTGCCTGCCCGTTCTGCTGTGAACATCCCTGGCTTGCAGGCGGAGGTGCTGCAAAGCCTCAAGCCCTACCTGGACTTGGCGGAAACTCTGGGCAACTTGGTGGGCCAGTTGGCGGGGGATCGGGTCAACCAGTTGGAGATCCGCCTCCAGGGATCCCTGGCGGAAAAAGATGGCCAGCCGATCGTCATCGCCGCGCTCAAGGGGCTGTTGACGCTGGCTCTGCGGGAGCGAGTTAACTACGTCAATGCTTCCATCGAGGCCAAGGAACGGGGCATTCGCGTGGTGGAGACGCGAGATCCCTCTTTGAAGGATTACTCCGGATCCCTGACGTTGATTGCCCATGGCCCCAACGGGGTGCGTTCGGTTTCGGGAGCGCTGATCGGAGAGCGGGAGGTGCGCATCACCCAGATCGACGAGTTCCCGGTGAATGTGCCCCCCTCTGCCAATATGCTGATGACCCTGCACCGGGATATGCCGGGGATCATCGGGCGCATCGGCACCCTGCTGGGGGCCTACAACGTCAACATCGCCAGCATGCAGGTGGGGCGCAAGATCATCCGCGGCGATGCGGTGATGGTGCTCAGCCTTGACGATCCCCTGCCAGATGGGATCATCGAAGAGGTGTTGAAGCAGCCAGGTATTCGCGATGCTTTTGTGGTGAACCTTTGACGGCTTCTGCTGGGGCAGTGCGAAACCGGCTTGAGCAGAGGGGAGGGTAATCTCTTTGCTTGGGTTAGCGGGGATAGTGTTGAGGTGAACGCTTGAGCCCGAACAACCTACCGCCGATGGGTGGAATCCCAACCTGGGATTGGCCGGGGTTTCTGGAGTCGCTAGGCCACTTTGGCGTCGATCTCAGCCTGGATCGCATGCAGGTTTTGCTGCAGCGCCTCGGCCAGCCCCAAGCGGGGATCCCGGCCATCCACGTAGCCGGCACCAACGGCAAGGGATCCGTCTGCGCCTGGGTCAGCCATGTGCTGTGGGCGGCGGGCTATCGCGTCGGTCGCTACACCTCTCCCCACCTGGTCAATTGGCGGGAGCGGATCTGGCTAAGCGGCGAGTACATTTCGCCAGGCGACTGGAGCCAGGTGTTGGCCCAAGTGCGGGACTGCCTGCAGACTTACGCTCCTGGCGAGGCTTCCCCCACCCAGTTTGAGGCCATTACCGCCGCTGCCTGGCTGTACTTTCGCCAGCAGAAGGTGGAGGTGGCGGTGATGGAGGTGGGCCTAGGGGGGCGACTGGATGCCACCAATGCCGGGATTGAGCCGGTGGTCACTGCCATCACGTCCATTGGCTGGGATCATTGGCAGCGTCTGGGCAACAGTCTGCCGCAAATTGCCTTCGAAAAAGCCGGCATCCTCAAGCCGGGGATCCCGACTGTGTGCGCACCCCAACCCCCCGAGGTGATGGCCGTGATCCGGGCCAGAGCCGAGCAGATGGGCAGTCCTCTGCGGGTGGTGGAACCTTTGCAATGGTCGGGGCCCCAGGCCGTCCGCTGGCGCGAGCAGGTACTCACCCTGCCCCTCCCCGGTGAGGTGCAACTGACCAACGCCGCGGTCGCTCTGGCCGTTTTGGAGACCCTGCAGGAGCAGGGCTGGCAGATCCCAGAAGCTGCAGTGGCCAGGGGGTTTGCCGCCACTCGGTGGCCGGGCCGTCTGCAGCGGGTGCAAGTGGGATCCCGCCGGTTGTTGCTGGATGGGGCCCACAACCTGCCCGCTGCCCAGGCGCTGCGCCGCTACCTAGACGAGCACCAGCCCGGCCCTCTCACCTGGTATATGGGCATTCTCACGACTAAAGATGTCAAGGGTATTCTTGCTACCCTGCTGCGACCGGGGGATCGCCTCTTTGCCCTGCCCATCTTCGGCCACGCCAGCACCCCTCCGGAAGAACTGGCCCACCTGGCCCAGATCCTGCAACCCCATCTTCGCTCTGTCCAGGCGCTGCCAGATCTTGCCGCTTTACAAGCCCAACTGCAGCAGCCAGCTGACCCCGGCGAGCCGCCTGCGGTCATCTGTGGATCCCTGTACCTCTTGGGCCAGGTGATGCAAGCTTGCCTGGGATGGGATCTGGCCTGCTGAGGCTCCTGCAACCAGTTTGGCCGATGGCTTGGAGATCCCTAGCGCTCCCTTTGCCAGCTCCATCGGGATGACAGGATTTGAACCTGCGGCCCTCTGCTCCCAAAGCAGATGCGCTACCAAGCTGCGCTACATCCCGCTCTTGTAATTATGGCAGATATCAGGCCGGATCCCTGCTGTAGGTTGTCGAATTCCCGCTGGGGCACCCCACCCCCAACGGCATCTTCTACTTAGAACCTGCTGAACCTGTTGGGATGGGTAGCCGCTGCAAACAGCACGGTGGACTGAGGGCGAGCTTCTTGTTCGTCTTCGCAGAGGTTCCCCGACTCCTCAGGTGTTTCCTCAAAAGAGCTTGTCCAATGAGTCTCAGCCAAGCCCCTGATCCCCCTCAAGACCTGAGCATCTGAATCGGCATCACGATCAGGGTATTGCCCTGGCGATCGACCACATAGAGCTCTTGGCCAGGTTGAATCTCCAGGTTGGGGACGCTGCACTTGGCATTCCAGGTGGAGCCGAGATAAGAGACCCGACCCCGCTCGCCCGGCGGAATGGCCGTAACTGCCCGCGCTTCCCGCGATTCCTTCAGGAGATCTTCCAACTGAGTTGAAGTAGAGGGCAGCAGACGCCGGCTGAGAACGATCAGCCCAAGGGAGAGCACAATCCAAGCCGAGAACTGGGCCCAAAGCGGCCACCCCCAATAGGCCAAAAGAGCAGCCCCTAGGGCAGCCACACCCGTCGGGCCAGCCACCAGCTCCGGCAAAAACAGCTCGGAAGCAATGAGAACCAACCCAAGGCTAATCCAAGGCCAAACCATAAAACCCAGGGATCCCACCACCTTCAGTATGGCTTAAAGCGCCTGGATTCTGGGTAGGGGTTTGTTGCCGAGCTGCCAGCTAGCTGCCTAGGCGGTAGTTCTCCAAAAACTGTAAGGGATCCACCTCTGCTTGGGGAGGGTTCTTGGGTAGGTTCTTGGATTCGGCAATCCGCATCAAGGTCTCCCAGTCGGTGTTCATGACGAAGGCCACTGCTTGCCGGGCCGCCTCTCGGTGGGGGCAGGCGTCGCCCAAGACACAGCCATCTCGGCAGAGAGTGGCGCAGTCGTGCTCAGTGCTCTTGAGAGTTGGGCCAGCCATGATGTCGTTTTCTCCTAGGGTTTTACATTTTCTTCAGAATACCTGACCTGAAGAGAATCTTGCGCCTGTTGGGGATCGGAAGGGGCGCAGATAGCCTGGAGGAGGTGAGAAGACCGGTTAAGCCCAGAGGAGCAGGGGTCTTATGGAGTTTTCCGAACTGCAAGTGCTGGTGGAGCGGGCTCTGGAAGATAAGAAGCTAACCCGCAGCGAGGTGGATCAAATCATCGCCGCCATCCGGGCCGATGGCAAAATCTCCCCGGAAGAGATGAGCTTGCTGGAGTCCATTCGCGAGAAGGTACTGCGCCGAGAAATTCAGGTGGTGGAAGAGTGAAGGGCCGGGATCCCTTTCTGCAGGTAGAGGGTGACCTCGCTGCGGTTGTGAAACAGGTGGCGCGCCCTCACCACCGGGAAGGCGCTGCCCAAGATGTCTAGGGTCTGTCGGAGCACCCGCAGGCGATGCTGGTGGGGGAGCTTTAGGGTCATCATGGCTGCCCCCTGCGGCTCCAGATGAGGGGCAAAGGCCGCCATTAGATGGGCAGAGGCGCGGCCATCCATGCGCATGTCGTTGAGAATGAGGTGAAACCGCCCTGCGCAGCGGGCTAGGTAGGTTTGGGCGCTAAGGCGGTAGTGGCAAATGCCGGCATCGGAGCGGAGACGCTCGTCCAGTTCTGCCGGATCCACGGCCGTCACCTGCTGGCCATGCAGGCGCAAAATGCGCGACCAGCCCCCTGGCGCTGCCCCCAGATCTAAAGCCTGCCCCCCTGGGTGCAAAAGGATGCGAAACACCTGTATGGCTTCTAGCAACTTGAACTCAGAGCGGCTAATCTGACCGGGATCGCGGCGGAAGCGGTGAATGCCGCCGGCCCAGGTGGAGAGGTTTTGCGCCGCCCGCGACAGGCCCAGCCAAGCTCGGATCCCTGTCGGGTTGGCCAGGATCACCGCCGAGATCACCTGTTGGGGATCCTTGACCTGCAGCGGCGCCCCCACTGCCGCCGCCACCTGGGCTGCTAGGGCTGCATTGACCTGGAAGGGCTTGACGTTGAGCTTGCCAAATAGGCGCGTCTGTACAGAAAAGCTGAGGGCAGGGTCGATGGCCGCCAACAGCTCTTCGTCTAGACAGAGTTGCGTCAGGGATCCCTCGTCCAGCCAAAACTCCCGCTGGATGGGGCAGATGTGGCGCAAAAAAATAGGGGGGTTGGCCTGCCAGACCTGGGCAAGGTCGGCAAAGGAACGCTGACTGCACACCCACACTAGGCCAGGTGCCTCTGGCAAAGGCTGAAGGACGGCCTCGGGATCCGCCGCCGCAATTTCCCGCCTTGCCAGATCCAGAAAATCGGGGTCGGCGCTGCCCAGCCACAGGTGAGTAGCGGGGGGAAGAAACCTGCTCACTGAACCCCCTGCCATTGCAGATAGGGCAAGGAAGCAGCCACCTCTTGAATCCGCTCCCGGGCAGTCAGCAATTGTCCGGTGGCATCCCACGTCCCCTGCACCAGCATTTGCCAGGCCCCCTGCGGGATTTCAACAGCAGCGGCCTTGTCCTCCCAACGCACCTGTTTGTTGAGCAGATCCAGCGTTAACTGGAGCTGCGGGTTTCTGACCACTGCCTCCTGGAGAGTGTGGATCACGCTGGCGGGTGCTGTTACACAGGGGATCCCCAAACTCAGGCAGTTGCCGAAAAAGATTTCGGCAAAGCTTTCGCCGATGAGGGCGCGGATCCCCCACTTGGCCAGAGCTTGGGGGGCGTGCTCCCGGCTGGAGCCACAGCCAAAGTTAGCGTTGACCAGCAAGATCTCTGCCCCCTGGTACTGAGGCAGGTCAAAGGGATGCTGGCCGGCAGCTTGGGCACGGTCGTCGGCAAATACATGCTGGCCCAAGCCCTCAAAGGTAACGCACTTCAAGAAACGAGCCGGGATGATCCGGTCGGTGTCGATGTCGTTGCCCACCAGCGGGATCCCACGGCCCGTGATGGTCAAAACTTCGCTTGGCATGGGAATTGCAGTGAACTTCTGGACTCAAAAGCTGGGAATTGGCTTCAGGGTTTTGCAGGGTATAGCCTGGGGCAGCCTGCCAAACTCTGCTTGAGCGACGGGGCAAGCCTTGAGAACAAGTGCTAGAAACGAAACATCCAGCTCGGCTAGCGGCGGTAAACTTGGTTTTCCAGGTTGCGCACCTGCCGCTCCAGCCGATCCAGCCGCCCGCGCAGCTCGTCCATTTCCGATTGGCGAGGAACACCCAAATCCTGCAGGACGTTGCGCACCTGACGCTGCACGTAAGACTCCAGGTTGCTCTGCTCGGATTTCACCTGGTTGAGCAGGTTGTTGATGACGTTGGATGCCTCTTCTGGTTTGAGCTGACCTTTCTGCACCAGCTCGTCAGCAGCCTTTTTCAACTGCTCCGCCAGCAGAGCGGTGGTGCCCACGCCCATTAGTAAGAGCTGACGTAAGATACTGTTATTGTCCAACGCTGCCCTCCAGAGAATGCTTGCCGAAGGTACGGGCTTCTATGACTACTTATTCTCCTCAGTTTGCCCTCAACTTCGCAACCGGGTCGGCCAGCTTCCCGCTTTCGGCAGAGGGGGCACGGGAGTGGCACAGGGCTTTGCAAACCCTTTTGGAGCGGCTCAAAGTGGGGGCAAGCGGCCTCCAACGCCAGCCCCAGGCGCCGATTGAGTTTCACCATTCCGCCCCAAACTTGTACTTGGAGATGTTCTGCAATCCCAATATCTGGCCCGGCCCCTACGCCGCCAAGGTGTTAGTAACGTTGAAAACAGGGGCATTGCGCCTTTCTATTGAAGTAGAGTTCTCCCGCCTGCAAGAAGACCTCAGCCAGTACCTGGAGTCTCTGAGATGAGCGAAGGCCGACACACTTTGGGCGAGGATCCGGCGGTTATTGCAGTAACGGAGCTGCTGGTTGAGCCGCCAGGTGGGATCCCTGGCCAGATGGAGACAGTTTCTCTCACTTGGCACGATCGCCAGCGCTCTCGGCAGCGGCTGGTGAGTGACCGAGGCACGGCAATCCAGTTGATGCTGCCCCGCGGCACCCACCTTCACGATGGGGATCTGCTGTATGCAGACGCCCAGCGACACATTCGAGTCAAGGCCCAGGCGGAACCGGTGCTTGTCATTCAACCTGAAAATGTCGTTCAAATGGGCCAGGTGCTTCACCAACTGGGCAACTGGCATCGCCCGGCCCACCTTTCTCCCCAAGGGCAGATCCTGGCGCTGGAGGACGAGCCGCTGCGGGATTGGCTAACCCACCTAGGGATCCCGTTCCATTCGGAGATGCGGGTCTTCGAGCCCAACCTCTTGGCCCATAGCCATTGATGGCTATTGCAAGCCTTGTCAACGACACGTAAACTACCCGGCTCCGACCGCTAAGCGGTAGGGAGCGGGCTTTCTGTAGCTCTGCAGTTGGCAAGCCAACCACGGACCTCTAGGCCAGTTTACAGCGACTCCCAAAAGGGCAATCATGTTGGCACCGTTAAAATCTGCATCCCCTTCCCAGCCACAGGCCGGGTTCACACAACGAAAATGCTTCCCTTCCCGCTGCCCAAGCCAGAAGCACTGGTGGCAGGTCTGCGAGCTGTAGGCAGGCGGCACCACCACAACCTGGATCCCTGCTCTGGCGGCCTTGTAGTGCACAAATTGCCGCAACGGGTAAAACGCCCCTCGCGCTAGCGGGCCGTAGGCCTCACTGTTCGCCCGCCGCCGCTCGACTTTACTACGCGACTGTTGATTGGTACGTTCTCTAATTCCAGTCAAGTCCTCCAAGGCAATAAAACGGTGGGTGGCCAGTGCCCTAGCAACAATGGACTTGGAGATGCGATGGTTCACCCAAGCTTGAAAGCGCCTCTCCCGACCAGACAGCCGTTGCAACAGCTCCCGACACCTGCGCCGAGAACTGCGTGTGCCCTTGCTGGCCTTGCGTTGCAGAGCCGCTCTCAACCGGGAGTAGTGGTCTCTGACCCGGTTCAGCTGCTGTCCATTCCAGTTCTCTCCCTCAGAGGTATGGGCAATATCTCTCCTACCCAAGTCCACGCCAATCGCCTTGACGGCGCTCTCCGGTTCCGGTACCTCAGATTCCACGCAAATCTGGGTGAAGTAGGAACCGTCTTGGCGTTTGACCAACGTGGCCGCTTTGGGATGAGAACCCGCCAGCATCCCGCGCTGGTAGGAGCCAACATCCAGCTCAAAGCGTTCGCATCCCTCAACGGTGGTCAGCGACACCGTCCAGTCCTTCTCCCGGAAAGAGAAGATGCGGGCATCGTAGGTAACAAAGCCGCCCTTGAACGCTTTGACCGGACGATTCTTTTGCTGGGCAACCTTGCGAGCAGCGGCCAACCTTCTGCACACCTGTTGTGTCACTCGCGCTAGCGGGACGGAGTCCTTATTGCTGGAGAGCCCAAAGCGGGTACGAATTTCGCGGTAGCAGAGCGATT
>NZ_JANSJN010000062.1:0-17523 GCF_047462555.1 Synechococcus sp. B60.1 | reverse complement strand
TCATCTTCGTTGAGTCAACACAAGAGTACGGGCTTCACGCTTCACAAACTTGTTGGTACAGAGGTCTTGGCGTGCTGGCACCGTGCAACCCACGGCGGGAAACTCTCCGGAGATTGAACTTAATCTCCTCAATTGAAGCACAAACGGCTTCCATCCCGACACTGATTGGCTCTTGAGTCAACACAATTCACCCATACAGTGCGGGGCTTCCCGCCGATTAAGCTAAAATGACAAAGCCCTCTGCCGCCCACTGCCAACGATCCAACAGACTCTGGGTCAAGCGGATGGGAAGGTGTTGAGGTTGACTCGATTTAGTGAGAGGGATCCATGCCCCATACCATCGTCACCGATATTTGTGAAGGCGTTGCCGACTGTGTGGAGGCCTGCCCCGTCGCCTGCATTCACCCTGGGGACGGCAAAAATGCCAAAGGCACCGACTACTTTTGGATCGACTTTGCCACCTGCATTGACTGTGGCATCTGTCTTCAGGTTTGCCCTGTGGAAGGTGCGATTCTGCCAGAGGAAAAGCCGCACCTGCAGCGAGTGCCCAGCTAGCCGGGCGGGCTGCTTCTTCCCAATTTTGCAATTGCCTTTCAGCCCAGAGAAGCCAAAGCCACAACGGCGCTGCTCAACCAGTTCAAGGACAGGAGCCCGCCCAGGAAGGCCAACGGGATCAGGCCCGCCAGTCGCCACCACTCCAGATCCAGCGCCACTGCTGCCGCCCGCACCTGCCAAACCACAAACCACAACAGCGCCCCTAACCCGAGCAGGGATCCGGCCACCCCGCCTAGGGATTGGGCAGGTCCCAGCAGCAGCCAGGGCAAGCTAGCAAAGCCCGTCAGGCAGAGGAGCGCTGCAAAAGAAGGGGCAGCCCGCCCAAAACAAAAGGCCAGCGCCTGCAGCAAAGCCGCCAGGCTTACCCATCCCAGGGAGCCTGCCAGTAGCGCCAGCACCATGCTCGGCAGGTTTACCCCAAAGCGACGCACAGCCTCGAGAATGTTGAGCAGCGCCACCACCCCAAAAGCTTGCCAGAGAACAGGCTGTTGCCGCAGCGAGCGGAAGGTGCGCTCCGGCAGAAACCAAGCGCCGTAAATATTGTCCAACAGAGAGTCGAGCATGGCCGGCAAAAAGTCGGGCTGCCTTCCTATCCTAGCCGAAGGACAAAAGGGCTCCTGCAAAGCCAAGCAAGCAAATGCCGATCCCGTCCTTGGCAAATCCCTGATGAGCACTTGACAAGCACGGCCCGCAGATGCGGTATGATGGGCTAAGGATTCTGAGGCGTTGGTGACTGCCGTTACGTTTTTGCGATCGATACCCTTCGACAATTAGGACGGGTGTGGATGTGAGAGCAGTAAGCCAAACTCGATTTGGAAACTATCGATAGTCATCCCCGATGTCCTACACTGGCTTTTCCAGGTCGAAAACCACGGTAAAACGGCGCAATAGTATCCTCAAGAAGGCTCTCGCGAGAGGGCCTTCTTGCTCTTAATGGCTGCAGGGGATCCCTGGTCAGGTAAGTTTTGAGGGGAGCTGAGGTGGTGTGGGATGCGGGTTAGGCGGCCTGTTGTTTGGTCTGTGGTCAATTTTGAACGGCAGGGATGCGGCGCCAATTGAGGTTGGAAAGCACCAGGGCGCTGAGGGGGCGGGTGTGGACCAGCAGCCCGGCAAGGAGCAGCAGCCAATGGCTCAAGGCAGAGCCGGCCAGCAGCCAATGGATGAGCAGAGCTGCCCCTCCCCCTTCTACCCCTGCCGCCAAGACCCAGGCCCAGGCGACTTTCCCGTGCCGGGACAGGAGGATCCCTTGCAATCCACCGACGCCAAGCCCCACCAGCAAGCCACGCAGCGGGCTGGCCATCGCTTGCAAGGCGTTCTGTGGCCAGGGATCCCTGGGATCGAAAGCGAAGGTTGCCACCCCCACCTGAGGGGCCAGGGTATCTGCTGCCACCCAGCCCAAAGCCGTGGCCAGTAGCGTGGCCGCCACCCACCGCCAAGAAACCTGCCGTCGCAATACCGCCCACTGGAGTAGCCCCATTCCCAAGCCAAGGCTGGCCCCAGCCACCGCTCCTTGGAGCGAACCCAAAGCAGCTAGGAGGGGAGCTGCCACCCCCAGCCCCAGATAGCCAATCCCAGCCGCCGCCCAATTGGCCAGGAGCCAGACCAGGACCAATCCTTTGCTCTGGCGGGTCTTGCCTGAGGTGGGGAGGGTGGGCTTCGGGTGGGGGCTAACCTGTTCCTGGCCGACCTGCTGTTCAACCTCGCGCAGGCCCTGTTCTGCCGAGGGGTTGCCCGGCTCCAGCCGCAGCACTCCTTGATAGTCCATCTGGGCAAGGCCCCAATGGCCCTGCCGCTGGTGGGCCAGGCCGCGGTACAGATAGTAGCGGGCTTCGTTGGGGGCGCTCTGGATCAGCTCGTTGAGCAGGTGGATGGCCATTTTGTATTCGCCTGCCTCGATCAAATGCACCGCCCGCTGGAGCTTTTCCGCCTCAGCTTCCGACGCAGCCGCCTGCTGGGTAACCTGCTGGCCAAACCCCGCAGGGATCCGCTGAAGAGGAACCTGTTGAGGAGGAGCCGAGGAGGTGGGAGGCGGGATCTGATCCCCATAGACGGCTCGGAGCTGCTGGGCCAGCTCCTCCATGGTGGCCGGGCGAAGGGCAGGGTCTTTCTCCAAGCAACGCAGCACCACCCTTTCCAGGGCCTCAGGGATGGGGTGAGGCAGCGGATGGTCTTGAAAGGGGCGGGGCTGTTGGAAGTTGTGGACGTGGTACCAGCCCTGCAGGGTGTCGGTCTCCGGCTCGAAGGGCAGGGCACCGGTTAACAGCTCGTACAGCACCACCCCCAGCGAATAGATGTCGGAGCGGGCATCCAGCTTCTCTCCCCGCATCTGCTCCGGGGAAGCATAGACCATCGTGCCCAAAAAATACCCGGTTTGTGTCAGGCCACGGGAGGTCTCTCCCATGAGCTTGGAAATGCCGAAGTCCAGGATCTTGACCCGTTCCTTGCCGTCGGGCCCTTTTTGCACAAAGATGTTGCTGGGCTTGATATCGCGGTGGATGACCCCCCGAATCGAGTGTTTGCCCAGATCCATGTGAAAGTTGTGGGCGTGGTGCAGGGCCGAGCAAATTTGCAATGCCAAGTTCACCACCCGCTCTGGGCGCAAGGGGCCTTCCCGTGCCAACACATAGTCCAACCCCTGGCCGGTGTAGGGTTGGGCATTCAGATACTCCATCACCAGGTAGGGCTGGTTTTGGTAGAGGCCATAGGAGCGCACCTGCACAATGTTGGGGTGCTCGCCCAACAGAGCGCTGACCCTGGCCTCGTCCAGGAAGCGCTGCTGCAGTTGCTGGTAATACTCCGGCTCCATGTCTGGCGGCGGCGGGCGCAACAACTTGACGGCCACCGGCTCGTCATTCAACTGGGTATCCACCGCCTCGAACACGTTGCCGTAGCCACCCTCGCTGATGTGGTGGGTCAGTCGGTAGCGGTTGCCGATCAGTTGTCCAATGAGGCGCTGGTTCATGGAGGAGGACGGCCAGCCGAGGAGAGGACTTACCTAAATGATTCTAGTCAGCTTGAGGGCGCAAGACCTGTTGGTGAGGAATCCGCTACCATTGCCAACCTTTTTCGCCCCAAAAGCTGGGGATCCCGCTAGGATTGGGGCATGGGTGCTCTTTGTGAAACCGCCTCTCCTTCCCCCTTCTGGCTAGAGGTTACCGAGTTTGCCTTGCAGGCCACGGCAAAGGTCGGATCGCAGCTCTTGGCAGACTTTGGCCAGGCCTCCTCTACAGAAAAAGCGGACGGCAGCTTGGTAACCGCTTCTGACAAATGGGCAGATGACACCTTTCAAAAGGCAATTGCCGCGGCCTATCCGGCTCACGGCTACCTGAGCGAGGAGTCCAACCACATTTTCCCGGAGAAAGAGTGGTGCTGGGTGGTGGATCCCTTGGATGGCACCACCAATTTTGCCCGCGGGCTCCCCATCTGGGGCAGCTCGCTGGCGCTGTTGCACTGGGGCGTGCCCGTGTTTGGCTGTGTGCATCTGCCGCCCATCCGCCAGACTTTTTACGGCTACTGGCCTCAGTTTGCGGGCGATGCGCCGGCAGGAGCTTTTCTCATCCGCCACGACCGGGATCCCGTTCTTCCTCAGCCCATCCACCCCAGCACCGCCCCACCCGGCCCCAACCAACTGTTTAATTTTTGCTCCCGCAGCAGCCACTGGATTAGCCCGCAATTTCCCTGCAAAGCGCGGATGTTGGGGGGCGCTGCCTACAACCTGCTGGCGGTGGCCAGCGGCAGCCTTTTGGGAGCAGTAGAACGCTCACCCAAGATCTGGGATGTGGCGGCGGTGTGGGCCATCGTCAAGGGGGCCGGCGCCGTTTGGGAGCCCCTTGGCCCTGCTGACCCGGATCCCGGAAGGCCGTTGATCCCCGGCAAGGACTATGGCCGGCTGACCTATCCGACGCTGGTGAGCGCTCAGGACAGGTGGATCCCGCTATTTCGGGCTTTCATTGCTCTGTAGCTCTCGTAAACCGCCTGGACGTTGTACCAGTTGAGGAAGCAAACCCGACACAGCTCCAAGGCCAACTGCGAGCGGCCTTGCCGGATCAACCAGCGCAGCAGCGGCTCTAGCCGCTTCTCGTTCAGCCAGCCCCCCAGCGACAGCAGGCCCCATAGGCATTGATGCAGAGGCGTCAGTTGGATCATCAGGCGCACGGCCCAAGTGGGGTGCTTTTGGTAAAAGAGGATGCCCATGCGGCCCCGCTGCCGCTCCCGCTCGATGAGGGCTGGGATTTGCGCTAGCTCGAAGGGCGGATGCCAGTGGTAGCCGGTGGCCTGGGGGCACTTGACCAGGCGCAGGCCCAGGTGCTTCAGCCGCACCCCCAGCTCCAGGTCTTCCCAGCCGTAGAGGTGAAACCGCTCGTCAAAGGGGCCGGCAGGGGTTTCACAAGCCCGCTCCAGCCAATGGCGGGCGATGGCCACATTGCCGGTGGCAAAGAAGGCTGCCGAAAAATCGGTGGGCTTGAAGGGCTCGGAGCAGGGATCCTGGAAATTGCAGGTGTTGATCACCCGCCCATAGGTGAAGACCTTGGCTTCCTGGAGCGAACTGGGATCCCCCTTGACGCCGTGTCGCCGCAGCATCTGGGCATGAGCGGCCAAGAAATGATCCACCACCACCAGGTCGCTGTCGATAAAAACAATGATGGATCCCTGGGCATGGCGAAACCCCAGGTTGCGGGCGGCAGCAGGGCCGCGGTGTTCTTGGCACAAAAGCTTTATCGGCGGCAAATCTGGCGGCTGGCTCTGCAGCCATTCCACCGTGCCGTCGGTGGAGCCGTCGTCCACCACCACCACCTCGTAGCCGTCGTAAGGGCCAGGCTGCTGCTGGGCCAAAGCCTGCAGACATTTCTGCAAGATGGGACGGCGGTTGTAGGTGGGGATGATGACGCTGATGTACACCGGGGATCCCTGGCTCTTAAGGCAAACCCTACTCCTAGAGTCAAGGGGTTTTTCTATACGGCTAGAGAGCTTTGAGCAGCTCTGCCGATTGGCGCACCGTCTCGAAAAAGTGATGGACATTGGCCTCCGGAGTGGTGTGGTGCACGCCGTGGCCCAGGTTCATGATGTGGCCGCGGGGTCCCGCCTTTTGAATCACCTCCAGGGTGCGCTGCCGGATGAATTCCGGGGATCCCAGCAACACCATCGGGTCGAGATTGCCCTGCACCGCCAGGGATCCCAGGCGGGCCCTGGCCTCGGCCATGTCGCTCATCCAATCGAGGCTGAAGACATCGATGCCAGCTTTGCCCACCCGCTCCAACAAAGCGGCGCTGCCGTTGATGTAGAGAATGAGCGGCACCTGCGGATGCCGAGCTTTCACCTGATCCACAATTTGCTTTTGGTAGGGCAAGGCCCAAGCTTCGTAATCGCCGGGGCTGAGCTGGCCGGCCCAGGTGTCAAACAACTGCACCACCTGGGCACCGCACTCGATCTGGTAGATCACGTAGCGGGCAATGCTATCCGCCAGCTTGCTCAGCAACTGATGCAACATCTGCGGCTGAGTGAAGGCCAGGCTCTTGATATGGGCATAGTCTTTGGAGCTGCGGCCCTCTACGGCGTAGCAGGCCAAGGTCCAAGGGGAGCCGACAAAGCCCAGCAGCGTTGCCTTCCCTTCCACCTCGCGGCGCAAGGTGCTGAGTATGGTCTTGATAAAGGGCAGGCTTTCTTCCGGCTCTAAGAGATGGATTTGGTCGATTTGGGCCTGGGAGCGGATTGGCGGGTCGATGATCGGCCCCTGCTGCTCCACCAGCTCAAAGGGGATCCCCATGCCCTCAAGGGGGGTGAGGATGTCGCTGAACATAATGACGCCGTCGGGGGCAAAGGCGCGAAACGGCTGCAACGAGATCTCAATCGCCAGCTCCGGGATCTCGCAGCGCTGCTTGAAGGTGTATTTGCTCTGCAGCTCACGGTAGACCGCCATGTAGCGCCCCGCCTGGCGCATCATCCAAACCGGAGGACGATCCAGCACCTCCCCACGGGCCGCCCGCAGCAGACGGTCGCCATCGCCAAGCTGAGCAGATGAGTGGGACATAAGAAGACCAAGCCGGCTGAAGATCCTTAATGCATCCTGACATTGGGGGGACGGCTAGCGCAAGCTTGCGGCCCTTCCTCCTGACACTTTCCTTAGGGGTTGCAACTTGCTGTCACCGGCTGAGGAAGGCAGATCCCGACCTAGAGTGGACATGAGATAATGTCAGCTTGCAAGCCTGTTGTAGAACTACTCGACAGGGATCCCCCCATTGCCGAGTTGAGAGGAAACCCCGCTTGGTTGCCCAAACCTTTGACCTGAAAGTCTATCTGAGCCAGCGTCAGCAACAGGTGGAAGAGGCGCTTTCTGCAGCTCTGGTTCCCGCCTATCCGGAGCGCATTTACGAGGCGATGCGCTACAGCCTGCTGGCGGGGGGAAAACGCCTGAGGCCGATCCTCTGTCTGGCGGCCTGTGAGTTGGCCGGCGGCTCCGTGGAGCAGGCCCTGCCCACTGCCTGCGCCCTAGAGATGATCCACACCATGTCGTTGATCCACGACGACCTGCCGGCCATGGACAACGACGATTTTCGCCGCGGCAAACCCACCAACCACAAGGTGTTCGGCGAGGATATCGCCATTTTGGCAGGAGATGCCCTGCTGGCCTATGCCTTTGAGCATATCGCCAGCCAAACGCGGGGGGTGCCGCCGCAGCTGGTGCTGCAAGTCATTGCCCGTATTGGCCACGCAGCGGCAGCAACCGGCTTGGTGGGGGGCCAGGTGGTGGATTTGGAGTCGGAGGGCAAAGCCATTTCCCTAGAAACTTTGGAGTACATCCACAGGCACAAGACGGGTGCTCTGCTGGAGGCCTCGGTGGTTTCAGGAGGGATCCTGGCAGGCGCAGACGAGGAGCTGCTGGCCCGCCTGGGCCACTACGCCCGCGACATCGGCCTGGCTTTTCAGATTGTGGACGACATTTTGGATATCACTGCCACCAGCGAGCAACTGGGCAAAACCGCAGGTAAGGATCAAGCTGCCGCCAAAGCCACCTACCCCAGCTTGTTGGGCCTGGAGGCTTCCCGGCAGAAAGCCGAGGAGCTGATCCAATTGGCCAAGGAGGCGTTACGCCCCTACGGATCCCGGGCCGAGCCACTGTTGGCCCTGGCGGATTTCATCACCCGCCGTCAGCATTGAGACAAGAGGACAAGACAGATGGGATCCCTGTCCACCCTGTTGGAGACCCTGGTCGTGTTCCAGTGCCGGAGAGCCCTATGCTGCAGCAGTTGATGGCCAACCACGTCCTCTGGGTTGCTCTGCTGGCCAGTGTCTTGGCCCAGGCCATCAAGCTGATCCTGGCCTATGTGCGTTCGGGCAAGCTCAACCTGCGGGTTTTGGTGGAGACGGGGGGGATGCCCAGCTCCCACGCAGCGCTGGTGACGGCTTTGGCCGTGGGAGTGGGGCTGGAGGAAGGTTGGGACAGTCTGCTGTTTGCGGCAACGGTGGTTTTTGCTTTGGTGGTGATGTATGATGCTGCCGGGATCCGCCAGGCTGCCGGCAAGCAGGCGCGGGTGCTGAACCGTCTCCTGGAAGAATGGTTTGAGGAGAAGGGTGCAGATCGCTTCCAGGAGCCCTACTTGAGGGAGTTGCTGGGCCATACGCCCGTCCAGGTGATCGCCGGAGCAGCCCTGGGGGCAGCCTGTATCACGTTATCTTTTGCCCTGGGAATCACCTGAACGCAATTGGGGCATGCTAGAGCAGGAGCATCACCGGTGGTCATGGCCTCCAGTTCTCAACCTCGTCCGATCCAACGCTGCCCCGCCTGTGGCAAGCCGATCCCGGCCTATCGATATAAGTCTCCCTACTGCGACCACTGCGGCTGGCGGGCGGCCTCAGGCGGGCAAACCCCTCAAAAAGGCGGACCTGGGGGCCAGAGAGCCAGAGCTCAGGGGAATAAGATTCAGCAACACCTGCAGCGCCTCAGCCTGCCCCCTCTGTTGCAGCTGCTGTTGAAGTTCGACTTTTACCTCTATCTGGGCTGGGGGATCAGCCCTTTGTTTCCGCTAGTGGTGGAGCGACCACTGCTGGCCGAATCCAACTATCTGTTGCTGATCCCGCTTCTGTTGAGCTGGGGGCTGCTCTATCTGGCGGTGCGGGATCTGCCCTTGCCCCAGGACTTGCGGCTGCCGCGGCTGCTGCTGGATGTGGCGTTTATCCTGCTGCCCTTCTTCCAAAAAATCAACGTCTCCAAGGCCCCTAACCGACCCTACTGGAATGCTCTGCTCATCTGGGTCATCGGGACTCTCCTACTTGCCGCTGTGGGGCTTTGGAGCTTTAGCCTGCTTCTGACGGCGTTGACGCTGCTGTTGACCAGCTTCTGCACGCTCCTGTTCTAGCCGAGATGGTCGCCGAAAACTCCAGCCTCCCATGAGCATTCCTGTCGCCCGCCAACGCTTTATCCAGGAAATTCAATCAGATTCCATCGATCTGGGCCGAGCGGCCCTCTGGATTGCTCAGGAAGCCTATCCCGACTTGGATGTAGAAGAGTATTTGGCCGCTTTGGATGAGATGGCCGCAGAAGTGCAAGAGCGTCTTCCTCCCGAGCGCTACCCCCTGCGCGTCATCCGGATTTTAAATCACTATCTCTTTGAAGATCTGGGCTTTCGTGGCAACAGCAAAGACTATTACGATCCGCGCAACAGCTTTTTAAACGAGGTGATCGATCGGCGTACCGGTATCCCGATTACTCTTTCTCTAATCTATCTAGAGCTGGCGCGGCGGATCGATTTTCCCATGGCAGGGGTGGGCATGCCCGGTCACTTTTTGGTGCGGCCCTTGTTTGCAGACGCGGAGATTTTTGTGGATCCCTTTCATCAAGGGCAGATTTTGTTTCCGCAAGACTGTCAAGAGCGGCTGGCCCAAATCTATGGGCTCGGGATCCCTCTACAAGATCATCATCTCCGCCCCACTCCTCCTCGCCTAATCTTGGTGCGGCTGCTCAACAATCTTAGGCAGATTTACCTGAGCCGCGCCCAGCTAGAGCTTGCCTTGGCAGCAGTGGAGCGCATCTTGTTATTGATCCCAGAGTCCTTGCCCCACCTGAGGGATCGAGGCTTGCTCTGCTACCAGTTGGGGCGTTGGCAGCAGGCCCGTCAGGATCTGAGGCACTATCTCAAGCAGGCACCTTTCCACCCAGAGCTCAGCCACCCCGACGAGCGTTTAATCCGAGAGATCCTGCAAAGGCTAGAAACTTACTCTGACTAAGGTCGGGTGCAACAATTGTTCGAAAAAATCCTCCCATCGAACGATTAGTTGATTACCTAGGCAATATGGGCCTCACCCAAGAGCTCACCTCGCCATCCTTAAGCAGCGCTGGGGCCTTTGCAAGAGTCTGAAGCGGCTTTCACTTCCTGACGAAGAATTGCCTCTACCAGCTCATCTAGAGCTTCCAAATCAGATAGACTGTAGCCTTTTTCCCAAAGGATTTTGTTGATGGTCAACTCCTGCTGTAGCGTCAGGGTCGAGGATTGTAAGACCTCACTAACGATCTCGCGAATGCTCATTACAACCTCACGATCTCAAAAGAGAATTTATTATCTTAGCTCACAAGTCCAGGATGCAAGAAATACTTGACGTAGCCATCGTGAGGATCACGTATTTTGGCCAAAATCTAGGGCCGCCTATGCTAGCTTTACTCAGGGAAATTGCCAATGGTACTTTCACGGGGCCTCGCTGAGGCTTGGGAGCTTCCCAGGGAGGCTTGTCCAGTTTGCCCTTCCCAATCTTTTGCGAAGGGGGTGCGAGTGATGGGTTCACCCGATAGCTGCTGCAGTTCTGGCGACTTTGGGGCCAGTCGCACCCCGAGTGGGTTGCTGGGTCTAGGATCCCGGAGGGCGGGCCACTAGTCTGTCAGTACTCTATTAGGATGAAGTGGGATCCTGTCGGCTACCGGGTTTTGTGGGGAATCCCAGTCAAATCGCAGGTGAGGTTGCAGCACCATGACATTGACGTGGCAAACGGATGGACAAACTTGGTTTCTTCTGCCTCCCCAACCCCGTGCCGTGATCCACTTTCTGGGCGGAGCGTTTGTAGGATCCGCCCCGCAATTTTTCTACAGCCGCCTGCTGGAAGAATTGGCCCGCATGGGCATGGCCGTTGTGGCTACCGCCTACACCACCGACATTGATCACGCTCAAATTGCTTTCAAGGCAGCCCAATCTTTCCATAGAAGCCTGCAGAGCAAAGGTTTGATGGGGTTGCCCCTCTTTGGCTTGGGCCACAGCCTTGGCGGTAAGCTGCAGATCCTCTCCTGCCTAGCCCTTCCTTCTTTGGGATCCCAGCGGCGCGGCAATATTTTTTTGGCCTACAGCAATGCCGGCTTGGAGCGGGCGCTGCCGCTGTTGCAGGTGTTGGTGCAAGCATGGCCTCAACAACAACTTAGCGATCTGTGGCGGATGTGGATGGGATCCTCTTCGCCGCCGGTGAATCTGTGGTTGGAGTTTGAGCCTTCTCCGGCAGAAACCAATCGCCTTATCGAGGAGCAGTATCCGGTTAGAAACAACCTGCTTGTAGAGTTTCAGCAGGATGATATTGACGATATTCCGCTGCTCTATCAACAGCTTCGCCGCAGGTATGGAGGCTACACCGAATGGCAACGCCTGGAGGGGGATCACTTAACCCCGTTGGGTTTCAGCTATCCTTTCCGGGTCGAGGGGGAGTTCAGTCCCATCGATGCCTTCGCACAGTTGTTTTATCAAAACTTACTAGCTCCTAACCAACGAATGATCCAGAGTATTCGAGCCTGGCTGGCAGCACAACTGGCTTAATCGAGCCAGCTTAGGTCGGAAAGGAGCTCCTGTGAGTGGGGAGACTGGGCCTGCAGAGAAAACAGCATCTGTAGAGTGTCGCTCATCAAGAAGTAACAGGTTAAAACACCACCGGCAGCCATGGCCACCAGCGTTCCTGCCAACATACGCGAGAACTCCTGACGCTGAAACGCCTGTTCCATCAAGCGCAGCGCCCAGAACCCCAGTAGGATCACAATGGCAAGGATGATCAACATATCGTAATCTAAGCTGTAACCTATTGTAACGAAGCTGTCCCTCGACTGCCATTGACAAAACCTGGTTAAAACCTAAAGAGTTCTCTGTCCTCTGCGGCCAACAACTCGTTGGCAGGATAGCGGCGGGCGTGGCCCCCTGTGGCCTCCAGCCCTTTTGGCTGGCCTTGTCTGAGGCTATAGGCCCCAAGGGGATCCCGCCGGCAAAGATTGCTGGGCGGCTGGGTGTTCAAGCGGCCTACACCTGTTGCCCCTTGGGGGAAGCGCCGGCAACTGTTGCAAGATCTGGAAAAGGAGAAAGCTTCTGGGCGGATCCTCGCTCCTCAGGCCAATCCTCTGCAGGATACCAAAATACATCGACCCGCTGGCGGCTGCTCGCATTTACCCAGAGGGATAGCTTGGTAGTCCCGTACTTGAGTGCGGGGCGGAAAAGCCCGCAAGCAACTTTAGTTGCTCATCAATGGTATAGTTGTCACCGAGGCGTGCTGTTCCCAGGCAAGCCCCTAATCACGGTGAAAAACCCGACCGGTGGCAAGGATCCGGGAAAGACTAACGTCTCATCCAACCTGCAAGGACTCTGTCCCGCTGACGCGAACAGAAAAGTAAGCAGAACCTGGGGGCTTTGCCTTAAGGAACTGTCTAGAGGCGTCTTGACAGTGCCTTTGCGAGTTCGTTTTTGAACTGCGTAAGAATCCCCTGCCTTTGGGCGGTGGGAGTATCAATCGATGATCTAACTGCTGCTCGAGCGGTGGGGTATGGTACGGCGAAGGCTGGCCTGTGCGGTTGGATCCCTGGCACTTCAGCGTTCTCTGCAGACCCCTTTGCAGCAGCGTAGCCGGGCGCTCAACCGTCGCCGCAAACTGATTTACCGCAGAACTCGCCTACTCTACCAGCGCAACTTGCCCCTTTACCTGCGCAATTTGTTGTTGCAGTACCGCACCAGCTTTATCTACAACCTCAAAGCTAGGCCCGTGATCAGAACTCGCTAGAGGATGTCGAGCTATCTTTTCACTCTCAGCGCAATAGTTTTCACAGCGCGAAAAATAGGCAGATGGCGATGGACATTGCCCTACCGGAAAAGCCTGGATTTATAGTCAAAAATTGTTCTCTGTAAGCCTTATCTCCCCCTTCCTTCTAAGAGAGAGGCTGGGCTCCCTCTGAGAGAAAAGAGTTGGAAGTGGGAGCCAAGCTAAGGCTACCGAATTGTGAAGCGGCCAACTCCTATCTTCTCGCCGTTGACCTGAACCTCGACACGGTAGCGCCCAGTGTAGGGTTGGCTGAAGCTGAGAAAGCCTCGCACCGTGTCGGCCAAGGGATCCCAGGGAAAATCAAACTTGCGGATCAGTTGCTCGCCTCCGGCTTCTCCGCCCTCGTAGTACCAAAGCATCTCTACCTGGGCGTTGGCAGGGAGGCTGCTCACCGGCAAAATGGCCCAGACTAGGGTATCGGTGGTCTTGAACTCGGTTGTGGCCTCGCCAGGGCTGCCGTCCCCCCGACCTCGGTGCAGGCTGATCACGCTTGTCCCTGCCTCGTTTGGGGCCTTCTGGCTGTAGGCGCGGGCATCGGCTTGCGCTTCCTGACCGAGGCGCTCCAGCTCGGCCAGCAAATCTTCCTGCTGCTTCAGGGCATCGGTTGCTTCCTGCAGCCAGCGGGCGATCTGCCGCTCTGCGGTTGGGGCTTCTGGAGCTGGAGAAGAAGGCTTTCGGGCGACCCCCGTAAGGTTTTGGATGGGAAAGCCCCGAGCCGTCCCCACCTCGCTGCCCAGCAAGTTGAGCCAGCGACTCCGGATTGCGGGTGTCATCTCTGGCTTGGCGGCGTAGGCAATGCGCACAGGGCCGTCTGGGCCTTGGGTGATGCGGCCAATCTCATGCTCTTGGATCCCGGCAGCCTGCCCACGACAGCCGGCGCTACGGAACTCGTAGAGAACATCTTCTTCGCTCTCCCGGTGAAACTCCCAAGTCGTTTGGGGACAGTGTTCCAGGAGGTTATTCCGCATATTGTTTGCCAGGAAGCGGGGCGATTTTGGTACCTGAACGTTCATAACCGAGAGCATTTCTCTCCAAGAGGCCAAGCTCTCCTCGGGCCGTATGAGAACAGTCAATGTAGCCGTCTCAGTAACTTGGCGATCGGCAAAAGCCCACTCCCCCACATCTCCCTCGATGATGACGTTTCCTGACGAGGTGAGGAA
The DNA here is from genome assembly GCF_047462555.1 of Synechococcus sp. B60.1. Lineage (NCBI taxonomy): Bacteria > Bacillati > Cyanobacteriota > Cyanophyceae > Synechococcales > Synechococcaceae > Synechococcus > Synechococcus sp. B60.1. The sequence continues at coordinate 3,763 of NZ_JANSJN010000062.1, read as the reverse complement.
AGCCGAGGCAAAGAGCAGGCCGGCAAAAAGGTTTAACATGAGATTTGTGCTGGGAAAGTTCTCAATCAGCTCGCCGGGCAAGCAATGAAAAACAACTGGACAAAGAAGCTAGAGTCTTCGTCATTACCTTTCGCAAGGTTCACCTCAGGAGAATCTTGACAGATCCCTACAGCTTGATTTTGCTGACCTTACCGAAAGATCTTTATGACCCCTTATAATATCGGCCAGCATAGCACAGTTGAGCTCAATTCTGAAACCTACTTTGCAAGAATGCTGTATTTTTCTGATCAGTATATTCATTTACATTGAACAGATATCAGTCTGTTCGTTCAGACACTTAAAACCCTCCGGATAGCCCTCGCGAATTTGTCAACAATCGATCTCTTAGTCATCGGGGCTAGAAGAGGGGATTTTCCCGGTGATCAGCCAGTTATCCCCCACAGTCTGCAGTTGCAGCTCCAGCAGTTGCCAGCTCTGGTTCAGGTCAGGGATCCCTTCGCCTCCTACGGGGGTTGGGGCGTCGGCCCCGCCCAGGATCTTGGGAGCGATGAAGGCGGCCACTTTCTGGATGGCCCCATCCTTGAGGGCAGCCCAGGCCAGGGTGCCGCCGCATTCCCAGAGGGCGCTCAGACAGCCTCGCTCAAAGAGAACCTGCGCTGCTCGAGCCGGGGTTACTTGATCCAGGTGCAGCAGCTCCACCCCTTGCTGGGCCAGGGATCGCCAGAGGGGATGGGTCTCGGTGGCTTCTGTCATCACCAAAGTTGGCGCCTCCTCCACCTGCCAGAGGTGGGCCACGGGGGGTAGGTTTAGGGAGCGGCTGAGAACCACCCGCAGGGGCTGGGATCCTTGAAAATCCGGCAGGCGGCAGGTCAGGCGGGGGTTGTCGTGCCAGACAGTTTTCGATCCTACGATGACCGCGTCGTGCCAGGCCCGCTGGCGGTGAACCCACTCTCGCGCCAGGGGGTTGCTAATCCACTGGCTGTGGCCGGTGACGGCAGCGCTCTTGCCGTCTAGGGTCATGGCGTATTTGAGCAGGCCAAAGCACTGCTTCCGCACAATGGCAAAGGCAAAGCCCTCGTTGAGCTCTTGGCACTCCCGCTCCAGCACTCCCACGGTTACCTCGACCCCGGCCTCCTGCAGGCGGCGGATCCCTTTGCCGGCCACCAGCGGGTTGGGATCCTGCATCCCCACCACCACCCGCCGGATCCCGGCAGCCAGGATGGCCTCAGTACAGGGAGGGGTGCGCCCGTAGTGGTTGCAGGGCTCTAAGTTGACGTAGAGGGTGGCGCCCTTGGCCAGGGATCCCGCCTGCTGCAAGGCCAACACCTCGGCGTGGGGCTGGCCGGCTCCCGGATGAACGCCTTCCCCCACCGCCTGATCCCCCCGGACAACAACGCAAGCTACCCGCGGGTTAGGGGAGGGGCGCTGTGGTGTGGAGCGAGCCAAAAAGAGGCAGCGTTCCATCCACTGCCGGTCACACTCTAGGGGCATGGGAGGAGGCCTGGGCCTGCACCGTTTAGGCCAGCATTGCAACAACCCGTGCCTCGAATTCTATCGGCTTCTTGGCCCAGGGATCTATCTCGCCGGCGGCACCTCCCAGCGGGGCGGCTTTGGTAAGCTGGTTACGGCTTTGGCAGGAGGGATCCCATGGACAGCCTCCAACTCTGGCAGCGCTACTGCGATTGGCTTTACTACCACCCTGAGCTGGAAATTTTTGTTGATATCAGCCGCATCCGCTTTACCCCTGCCCAAGTGGAGGCGCTGCGGCCTCTCTTTGCCCAGGCCTTTGCCCAGATGCAGGCTCTAGAAGCCGGGGCCATCGCCAACCCCGACGAAGGCCGCCAGGTGGGCCACTACTGGCTGCGGTCGCCAGAGCTGGCCCCCACGCCGGAGATCCGGCAGGCAATTCAGGAGTGTATTGAACAGGTGGAGACCTTTGCAGAAAAGATCCACCGCGGCACAATCCCGGCTAGTGGGGGAGGATGTTTCACCGAGCTGCTCTGGCTTGGCATTGGCGGATCAGCCCTGGGGCCGCAGTTTGTGGCCGAGGCCCTGGCTCCGCTGCAGCCGCCCTTGAACATCCACTTCATCGACAACACGGATCCCGACGGGTTTGATCGCGTGCTGGGGCGGCTGGCGGACAAACTGGGACAAACTCTAGTAATTGTTGCCTCCAAGTCCGGCAGCACACCTGAGTCGCGCAATGGCTTGGTGGAGGTGGCGCTGGCCTACCAGAAGGCCGGGATCCCCTTTCCTGCTCATGCGGTGGCCATCACTGGGCCTGGCAGCCAATTGGAGCAGCAGGCACGGCAGGAGGGGTGGCTGGCAATTTTTCCCATCTTCGACTGGGTGGGGGGGCGCACGTCAGAAACCTCGGCGGTAGGCCTGTTGCCGGCGGCGCTGCAGGGGATTGATATCCGGGCTTTGCTGGCCGGGGCCGCCACCATGGATGAGGCCACCCGCGTACCCCATCTGGAGCGCAACCCCGCTGCCCTCTTGGCCATGGCCTGGTACATCGTCGGCGAGGGGCGGGGGCGCAAGGATATGGTGGTTTTACCCTACAAAGATCGCCTGGCGCTGTTTAGCCGCTACCTGCAGCAGTTGGTGATGGAATCCCTGGGCAAGTCCCACGACCTAAAGGGCAACCTGGTGGAGCAGGGCTTAACCGTCTACGGCAACAAGGGCACCACGGATCAGCACGCCTACGTGCAGCAGCTGCGGGATGGTCTCAACAACTTCTTTGTGACCTTCATCGAGGTGCTCCAGGATCGCGAGCCCGGGATCCCTTCCCCCTTTGTAGAGCCCGAGGTAACCAGTGGCGACTACCTAGACGGCCTGCTGCAGGGCACCCGCCAAGCCCTCTACGAAAACGGGCGCGACTCCATTACCGTAACCCTGCCGCGGGTGGATGCCCGCTCCGTGGGAGCCCTGATTGCTCTCTACGAACGGGCAGTGGGCCTCTACGCCTCTCTCATCCAGGTCAACGCCTACCACCAGCCGGGGGTGGAAGCGGGCAAGAAAGCAGCCAACGCCGTCCTGCAGCTCCAGCGTCAGGTGCTGGAGGTGATGCGAGAGCAAAAGGGATCCCTGACCTTGCCCCAGTTGGCGGAAAAACTGGGCTGCCCGGAGCGCGTCGAAACGCTGTACTGGATTGTGCGTCATCTGCATGCCAATGGCCGCGGCTTGGTTTTGGTGGGGGATCCCGGTCGACCCCTGGAGCTGAGCATCCAGCCCCGGCCCGCCTAAGCCTGCTGTTGCCTGGATGGGGTGCGAGGGCTGGAGCCGGCCAATCTGTACCTCACCTTAAGCTCCTCCAGAGCAGCCGGCCTACCTGTCTAGGATTGAGCAAGAGCCCACTGCAGGAGGAGACGATGGATCAACCTGCCGCCGTCCTGCCTTTACAAACCCCAAAAGATGTCTCCATCGAGGACATTGAGCAGGAGCTGAACAAGATCTGGTCTTCCAAAGGAGAGAGCGTCGCTGCCCGCGCCGCCACCTTTACCCTGGTGGTGTATGAATCGCTAGACGATGCCCTGTTGCTGCCCTCCCCCACCGTTGAAGCCATTGCCAGTCAGAACCCCTGCCGCGTCATCGACCTGCGGGCCAAACGGGAGGGAGCCGCAGAGGACGCCATCGAGGCCCAGGTAGCCGCCTATTGCCCGGTGACCCGTGAGCAGCGCAGCTCACTGGTGTGTTGCGAATACATCACCCTGAAAGCGCCGGAAGCAGCTCTTGTACGGGCTTGCAGTACTGTTGCCTCGCT
>NZ_JANSJN010000061.1:0-17687 GCF_047462555.1 Synechococcus sp. B60.1 | reverse complement strand
GAAGAGACAAAAGCTCTGCTGTCAAGCGGGTGAGGAAACCCCACCCGCCTACGCGGTGGGGTAGTTCATAGCAAAGACTCAGGTCGGATCCGCGGATCCACCCACATCAAGAGCAGATCGGCCAACAGGTTGCCCAAAATCAGCATCACCGCTCCCAGCAAAAGCCCGGCCATCACCACGTTGATGTCAAAGCTTTGGACGGCTTCCAAGAGCAGCTTGCCCAGCCCCGGCCAATTGAAGAAAAACTCGGCAATGAAGGAGCCGCTGAGCAGATTGGCAAACTCAAAGCCCAAAATCGTGATCAAGGGGTTGACGGCGTTGCGCAATGCATGCAGCCAGATCACCCGCCATTCAGGAATGCCCCGTGCCCGCGCCGCCTGGATGTATTCCTGCCGCAGCACGTCCAAGAAGTTGCCGCGGGTAATCCGCTGCAGCCCGGCAAAGCTGGTAATGCTCAGGGCCAGCGTGGGCAAGAGCAGGTGGCGGCCCAGATCCAGCAGCTTCCCCCCCCAACCGAGCTCGGCAAAATAAACACTGGTCATTCCCCCTACCGGCAACCAGCCCACGTTTTGAGCCACGATCAGCAGCAAAATGGCCAGCACAAAGCTGGGCATGGCCTGCCCCAGGTAGCTGAGCAACTGCAACGCCCGATCCAAAGGAGTGTTCTGCCGCAGCGCCCCCAGGATCCCCAGAGGAACAGCAATTAGCCAAGTTAGCAAAACAGAGCACACTGCCAACAGCAAGGTGGCGCCGGCACGGGAGAGGATGAGTTGCGCCACCGGCACGCGATAGGTGTAGCTGACGCCAAAATCCCCCTGCAGCAGATTGCCCAGCCAGGTCAAATACTGCCAAATCAAGGGCTTATCCAGGCCCAGCCGTGCCTCTTCCTGGGCAATAAACTCTTGGCTGACACTAGGATCCGCCCGCAAGGGATCCAAAAAATCACCGGGAGCCAGTTGCAAGAGCAAAAAGCTAAGCACCGTGATCAGCAGTAGCACCGGCACCGCTTGGGCCAGCCGCTGCAAGACCAAGGCCAGCGGTGGCCACAGACTGAAAGCGCGCCTGCTAGGGGAAGAGGAGGTTACGGCCACAGACAGAGGTCGAGTTGAGCGCGGTCTTAGCTGGGATCCCGGTAGGGGATCCTTGTCGAACTATGCTGCCATTCTTCGGGCCAGATTTCTAGCCTGCTGCCCGGCTTGGAACAGGGTGCAGTTGCCCGGACTTGCCGGCAGAGGAATTGGGAGTTAGGCCGCTCCGGCAGGCGCAAGCCAAGGCGGTAGACTAGTCAAAAGCTTTTTCGATGAGTTGCCGTTGGGAAGACCTCTTGCGAAACCTGTTTCTTACCGGCGCTAGCGGCTGTCTGGGGCACTATGTGTTGGAGCGCCTGGCCCAGGAAAGGGATCCCGAGTTTCCGGAGCGGCCCGCCTACCACCTCTACATTCTTATCCGCAATCCCAGCCGTCTGCGGTTACCCCCGGAGCATTTGCCCGCCCCTATCACCCTGGTGCCCGGCGATCTGCTGCACATCCGCGAGCACGCCGCTCTGCTGCAACAGATGGATGGGCTAATCCACATGGCGGCGGCTTGGGGGGATCCCACCCTAACCTGGGCGGTGAATGTTACCCACACTCTGGAGCTCTTTCAGTTGTTGGATCCCCGGCGCTGCCAGCAGGTGATCTACTTTTCCACCGCCAGCCTTTTGGATCAGGCGTTACAACCTTTGGCCATCGCCGGCCAGGCCGGCACCGACTACATCCGCAGCAAGTATGTGATGCTGCTGCGGCGGCGGGAAAGCTGCTTCTGGCCGGATCGGCTGCTGACGCTCTGCCCCACCCTACTGTTTGGCGGCAGCCCCCACCACCCCTATTCCCACATCACCGCTGGCCTTAAGGATGTGCTCCGCTGGCTGGATCTCATCCGCTTTTTGCGGGTGGATGCCAGCTTCCACTTCATCCACGCTGCCGATGTGGCAGAGATGGTGGCTCACTGGGTGGCCCATCCGCCCGGTGGCGGCGATTGGGTGTTGGGCAATCCCCCTCTGTCTGTGGATGAGTGCGTGGAACAGGTGTGCGCCTATTTCAGAAAGCGGATCTACTTCCGCCTGCCCTTGCCCCTCGGACTCCTCCGCAGCTTGGCTTTTCTGTTTGGGGTGCGGCTTTCGGCGTGGGACGAGTACTGTCTGCGCCACCGCCATTTTGTCTATCCGGCCCTCTCGCCAGCAGCCCTGGGCTTGCCCTGCCACTTCCCCACCGTGGCCTCTCTCCTAGATGCCTACCTCTAGGCCGCTTTTATAGGGTCACGCCAACCCCCCTCTCCCAGAGGGAGAGGGGCTGGGGGTGAGAGGGATCAACCAGTAAAGGCCGCTGCTTCTCTGTGAGCCAAGTCCTGAAGCTGAGCGGCAATGCGCTCCCGGTTAAGCCTCTGCCCGATGAACACTAGGCGGGTCAACCGCGGCTCTTGCGGGCGCCAGGGCCGGTCGTAGTAGGTTTCAAATCGCCCTCCCACTCCCTGCAGCACCAGCCGCATCGGCTTGTGGGGCACGGCCACAAACCCCTTCACCCGGTAGAGGCATTCCTCTTGAGCCAGTTGGCGCAGTTGGGCAACTAGGGATACCGGCTCATAGCTCCCCTCCAGGCTCAGGTAAAAAGACTCGAAGGCCTCGTGCTCGTGGTCTTCTTCGTGGTCGTGGTGGCTGGGGCGGCTCTCAAGTTGGTCTTCCACGGCTGCGTTGAAGCCCAAGAGCACTTCTGGGGCAACCTGGCCCCGCTCACAGGGGAGGACTCGAACCTCAGGGCGCAATTGTTGCCGCAGCCAGCTCTCCACGCGCGCTCGCTCCGACAACGTGATCTGATCCACCTTGCTCAGCAGCACCAAATCGGCGCAGCTCAACTGATCCGCAAACAGCTCCTCAATGGGCGTCTCGTGATCCAGGCTCGCATCGGCCTGCCGCTGCGCTTCCAGCGCCGCCCGATCCCCCACCAGTTGCCCAGAAGCCAGAGCCTGACCGTCCACCACTGCAATCACCGCATCCACCGTGGCGCCGGTGCGTAGGGTGGGCCAGCGGAAAGCCTGCACCAGGGGCTTAGGCAAGGCCAATCCTGAAGTCTCAATCAGGATGCCGTCCAGCTCCGCCCGCTGCTGCAGCAGGGTTTCCATGGTGGGCAAAAATTCCTCCTGCACCGTGCAGCAGAGGCAGCCGTTGGCCAGCTCCAAAATGGGGATGGATCCCTCTCCCTCGCAACGTTGGCAACCCCGCAGCAGTTCGCCATCAATGCCCACTTCGCCAAACTCATTGACCAAAACGGCGATGCGGCGGCCCTGGTTGTTAAGCAACAGGTGACGGATCACCGTGGTCTTGCCGGATCCCAAAAATCCAGTGATGACCGTAACCGGGACTTTGTGCATCTTTACCGAACATTCAGCCTTCTCAGTCTCTATCCTCTCTTCCTTCTCTGCCAATCCTGTCGGGGGGGATCCCCAAAAAAAGGCCCCCTACCGGGGGCCAAAGGTTGATCTCCGAGAGACTTCCGTGCTTATCGGATCGGCTTCATCCGGTAAACCGGCTCGTTCTCGCGGCTGATCCCTTTCTCAAAGCCGGCAGCAGCGGCACGGGCGCGACCGGCATGCCACAGGTGGCCAACGAAGAACAGGAAGCCGAAGATGAAGTTGTGGGCTGCCAGCCAGGTGCGCGGGCTGGTGAAGTTCACCGTGTTGATCTCGGTCGCCACACCCCCCACCGAGTTCAGGGATCCCAGTGGCGCGTGGGTCATGTACTCCACCGCACGGCGAGCTTGCCAGGGTTGGATGTCGTTTTTCAACTTATCCAGATCCAAGCCATTGGGACCCAGCAGCGGCTCCTTCCAGGGCGCTCGCACATCCCAGAAGCGCATCGTCTCACCGCCGAAGATGATCTCGCCCGTGGGGGAGCGCATCAGGTACTTACCCAGACCGGTGGGGCCTTGGGCCTGGCCGATGTTCGCCCCCAGGCGCTGGTCGCGCACGATAAAGGTGAGGGCTTGCGCTTGCGAGGCTTCAGGGCCGGTGGGGCCGTAGAACTCGCTGGGGTAAACAGTGTTGTTGAACCAGATGTAGCAGGTGGCAATAAAGCTCATCAGCGAGACCGCCGCCAAGCTGTAGGAGAGATAAGCTTCCCCCGACCAGATGAAGGCACGGCGGGCCCAGCCAAAAGGCTTGGTGAGGATGTGCCAGATCCCACCGGCAATGCAGATGATGCCGATGTAGATATGGCCGCCGATCACATCCTCCATGTTGTCCACGCTGATGATCCAGCCGTCGCCGCCGAAGGGAGACTTGAACAGGTAGCCGAAGATCACCGCCGGGTTGAGGGTGGGGTTGGTGATCACTCGCACATCGCCACCGCCGGGAGCCCAGGTGTCATAGACACCGCCAAACCACATGGCCTTGGCCACCAACAGGAAAGCCCCCAACCCCAAGAGGATGAGGTGGATCCCCAAGATGGTGGTCATCTTGTTCTTGTCTTTCCAGTCGTAGCCGAAGAAGGGGAAAGACTGCTCCAGGGTTTCTGGGCCGCGCACGGCGTGATAGATGCCCCCCAGCCCCAGCACTGCGCTAGAGATGAGGTGCAGCACACCAATCACAAAGTAGGGGTAGGTGTCGATAACTTCGCCGCCCGGGCCAACCCCCCAGCCCAAAGTGGCCACGTGGGGCATCAGGATCAGGCCCTGCTCGTACATAGGCCGATCCGGCGTGAAGTGAGCCACCTCAAACAGCAGCATCGCTCCCGCCCAGAAGACGATCAGGCCGGCGTGGGCCACGTGGGCACCCAAAAGCCGACCGGAGAGATTGATCAAGCGAGCATTCCCGGCCCACCAGGCAAACCCGCCCTGGGTGCGATCCTGCATCGCTGCGGAACCAAAGGTCGTTGAAGTCACTGAGGCCAGCCTCCGAAAAGAGTAACAGTCAGTACAGCAGAAGATAGAGCTGAAAAGCAAAGGCTCTTAAGAATGGCCGAGCGCCTACCCATCCAATCCAAGGCTTGAATAGGCGAACGCTCGGCCCCGGCTCTCACGTGAAGGATCGAGAGAACTCAAGCGTTCGACAGCCAGCGCCAGTTTAGAGCGCGTTGCCGCGGGGTAGGACTTCTTCGGGGAACTCAAAGCGCTCGTGCGGCTGATCCTGCGGCGCCATCCAGGCCCGAATCCCCTCGTTGAGCAAAATGTTCTTCGTGTAGAACGTCTCAAACTCAGGATCCTCCGCCGCCCGGGTCTCCTGACTGATAAAGTCATACGCCCGCAGGTTCAGCGCCAACCCCACTACCCCAATGCTCGACATCCACAAACCCGTCACCGGCACAAACAGCATGAAAAAGTGCAGCCACCGCTTGTTGGAAAACGCTATCCCAAAAATCTGGCTCCAGTAGCGGTTAGCCGTCACCATGGAGTAGGTTTCTTCCGCCTGCGTCGGCTCAAACGCCCGAAACGTGCTCGCCGCTTCCCCATCCTTGTAGAGCGTGTTCTCCACCGTCGCCCCATGGATGGCACACAACAGCGCTCCACCCAAAACGCCAGCCACCCCCATCATGTGGAAGGGGTTCAGCGTCCAGTTGTGGAACCCTTGGAAGAACAGCAAGAAGCGGAAGATCCCCGCTACCCCAAAGCTGGGGGCAAAAAACCAACTGCTCTGCCCCAGCGGGTAAATCAAAAACACGCTCACAAACACCGCAATCGGCGCGCTGAAGGCAATGGCGTTGTAGGGCCGCACCCCCACCAGCCGGGCAATCTCAAATTGCCGCAGCATAAAGCCAATCAGGCCCAGCGCTCCATGGAAGGCGACAAAGGTCCACAGCCCGCCAATCTGACACCAGCGGGTAAAGTCCCCCTGGGCTTCCGGGCCCCACAGCAGCAACAGGCTGTGCCCCATGCTGTCGGCGGGGGTGGACACGGCCACGGTCAAAAAGTTGCACCCCTCCAGGTAGGAGCTGGCCAGGCCGTGGGTGTACCAAGAAGTTACAAAGGTGGTGCCGGTCAGCCAGCCGCCCAAGGCCAGGTAGGCGCAGGGGAACAGCAGCAGCCCCGACCAGCCGATAAACACGAATCTGTCGCGCTTGAGCCAGTCATCGACGATGTCGAACCATCCTCGCTCCTGGCGTACGCGCCCTACCGCGATGGTCATCTCAACTTCTCCTTAAAAAGATGATGAGGACATTAATGAAACTACAAACTTTGCTTCTTTGAAGCAAGACTGGGGCCTAGGTATAAAGACTCAGTCTGCGAACTTTATCGCCTCAGTTTCCCTACAGGGATTCCTGACCGGAACCGACCAACCGCTGCATTAGACAGCTTTGCTGGCGTTCCGAGCTGCTCTTGGCATCCTCAGCAGGGCTGTGGCAGTCCCGACGAGCCACACTAGAGCCACCGAACAAGTTTCACGGCTGTCGGCATTACAACAATTTAGCCTATGCCAGTAAAGACTTGTAAATTGCTTTCATTATAGAGGCGGAGGACACGCCCCCATCAAGTCTAAGGCGACCGGGATCTTCACCGACTGTAATCTTTGCGGTTTTTCTCTCCTGAGATATTGAGCGTGAGGGGCCGCCTCACCCCGGGGAAGGCCGAAGGCTCAAGATCCGATATCCTTAAAGGGCGAGGCAATCCACCTGAGAGGAATCTATGGCTAGTGAGATCTTCACCATTGCTGGGCTCTCTATTGTCCTGACCCTAGTGGGCGTGGCGCTCGGGTACGGGATCCTGCGCGTCACCCAGGGCGGGGCCGAGTAGGGATTTCCTCGCTTGGTGAAACATGAAAATCGGCATCGTTGGCGCCGGGGCAGTGGGAGGGCATTTGGCCGTCTGCCTGGCCCGAGCCGGTTTTCCAGTGAGTGTGGTGGCACGGGGATCCCACTTGCAGGCCATCCGCAGCCAAGGATTGAAACTGATCCGGCAGGGGGATCCCCCTGAGGCTTGGGTGGAGCGGCTGACAGCCAGCGATGACTTGGCTGAGCTGGGGCGGCAAGATGTGGTAATCCTTGCTGTCAAGGCCTACAGCTTGCCCCTGCTTGCCCCACAGTTGGGATCCCTGTGTGGCCCGGACACCCCCCTTGTGGTTGTTCAGAATGGTCTTCCCTGGTGGTACTTTTACCGGCATGGCGGCGAGTTTGAGGGGCGCTCCTTGACTTCGGTGGATCCGGGCGGGGTGATCGCCGCCCATCTGCCGATCGAACGGGTGATCGGCTGTGTCGTGTACATCGCCGTGCAGTTGGCAGAGCCGGGGGTAGTTTTGCACACCGGCGGCGGGCGCTATATTCTGGGGGAGCCAGATGGATCGTTGTCGGAGCGGCTGCGCTCTCTGGCGGCCATCTTTGAGCAGGCGCAGCTTCCTGTAACTCTCACCTCCCAAATTCGGGTCGAGATCTGGCAAAAACTGTGGGGCAACGCCGCTTTCAACCCCATCAGCGCCCTCACCCGCGCGGCCCAAGACGAAATTGCCCAGTACCCGCCCACCCATGCGTTGGTTGAGTCGGTGATGCAGGAAACCGAGGCTGTGGCCCAAGCGCTGGGGATCCAGCTGCCGGTCTCTCTGGAAGAGCGGCTCAAGGATGCAGCCCGCGTGGGATCCCATCGCACCTCGATGCTGCAGGATATTGAGCGGGGGCGACCGACGGAGATCGAGAGCATTGTCGGCGCCATCGCGGAGCTGGGGCGTTGGGCAGGGATCCCGACTCCCCATTTGGATACACTCTATGCTTGCGTTAAGCTGCTGGAGCGCTCGCTTCAGGCGGGGAAGGCGGCCCGTTCCCAGCCGCAGATCCCCTAGTAGCCCCTCAACTCTTGCGGACTATGCTGGAAAACGCCATTGTGCTCATCACCGGTGCCAGCAGCGGCATCGGGGCAGCCTGTGCCACGCTTTTTGCCCGTTCTGGGGCCAAGCTGATCCTGGTGGCCCGCCGTCAGGAGCGTCTGCAGGAGCTGGCTATGGAGTTGCAGCAGGCTTACGGCGCTTCCTCATACTTGCTGACTTTGGATGTGCGGGACAGGGCAGCCGTACAACAGGCGCTCCAGTCTTTGCCGCCGGTCTGGGCTGAGATCGACATCTTGATCAACAACGCCGGCCTCAGTCGCGGCTTGGACAAGCTCCATACCGGTGCTCTGCAAGATTGGGAGGAGATGATCGATACCAACATCAAGGGCTTGCTGTATGTTACCCGCGCCGTTTTGCCCGGCATGGTGGAGCGGGGCCGCGGCCATGTGGTCAACATCGGCTCCATTGCCGGTCGGCAGACCTATCCCGGCGGCGCCGTCTATTGTGCTTCCAAAGCCGCCGTGCGGGCCATCTCTGAGGGCCTGAAGCTGGATCTGCTGGGCACCCCCATTCGCGTCACCGAGATCCAGCCCGGCTTGGTGGAAACCGAGTTCAGCCAGGTGCGCTTCCACGGCGATCGCGAGCGGGCGGCAGCGGTCTATCGGGGCCTCACCCCCCTGACGGCGATGGATGTGGCCGAGGTGGTGCTGTTTGCCGTCACCCGTCCCCCCCACGTCAACCTCAGTGAGGTCTTGCTGGTGCCCACCGACCAGGCCAGCACGACAATGGTGCATCGCCGATAAGGATGCGAAGATCCCGATCCCTTCGCTTGTTCGGTATTCACCCCCCCATCCCTGGGCGACAATGGCGGCAAAGGGGGTGGGCCCATGGGAGTGGAAAGCGGGATCCTCATTGGGTTGGGCATCGGCCTACTCGGCACGCTAATTTTGCTCTGGCAGAGTCGGCGCCGCTTCGGCCGCCAATTGCAACAGTTGGGATCCCTGCTGCACGTGCCCCTGCCTCTGAGTTCGCCAGAACAGATGCTCAGCCGGCTCAGCCGCCACCTGCGCCAACAAGAACTGGAGTGGGCCAGCCAAAAACGACACCTGCAAGACTGGCAGTATCTCAGCCACCACCTGCCCTGGGGATATCTGCGGGTGGACGAGAACAACGTGGTCCTGGAGTGTAACCCTGCCGCTCAACGCCTGCTGCACATTGGCCAGTGGCAGCCGGGCGTCAAGCTCCTGCTGGAGTGGGTGCGCTCCTATGAGTTGGATCAGCTCATCGAAGCCACCCGCCGCCAGGGGGCCAGCACGCCCATCCAGAGCCGCGAATGGATCTTCTACCCTTCCGGCGGCGAGAATAAACCGGTTCCGCTGCGGGCTTGGGGGCTGCCCCTGCCGCAGGGGCAGGTTGCCATCTTTTTGGAAGACCGGCTGGAAGCTACCCTGCTAGCCCAACAACGGGATCGCTGGGCCTCGGATGTGGCCCACGAGCTGAAAACCCCCCTCACCTCGATTCGTCTGCTGGCCGAAACTTTACAAAGCCGGGTCGACACCGCGCAAGCGGTTTGGGTGGAACGATTGCTCAACGAGACGCTGCGCCTCAGCCAGTTGGTACAAGACTTGTTGGAACTGAGCGCCCTTAACTTGGGGGCCGGATCCCGCTCCCAATGGCGCTGGGTGGATCTGGCAGCCTTGGTGCGCGAAGCCTGGCAGAGCTTAGAACCGCTGGCCAAGCCCCGTCACCAGGAACTGCACCTGAGCAGCCCCTCCCAGCTCTATCTCTGGGGAGATGAACAGCGCCTCTACCGCCTCATCCTCAACCTCTTGGACAACGCCGTCAAATATGGCGCGCCCGACTCCCCTGTCCACGTGCTGCTCTTGGAACAGGGATCCCAGGTGCGGCTGGAGGTGTACGACCACGGCCCTGGCCTGCCGGAGGATCAATTTGAGCTGGTCTTTCAACCCTTTTACCGCACCGATGCGGCGCGGGCTCGCAGCAAAGGCGGCACCGGCCTGGGGCTGGCGATCGTGCGGCAAATTGTGGAACTTCACGGCGGCACAATCCGCCTGCGCAATCACCCACAAGCAGGTGGGCTGTGGGTGCAGGTGGAACTGCCCCGGAAACGCGCCGATGCCCTGTGAAAGCTGCCCAGAAGCGCTCCCGTCAACATCGCCAAACCCTTCGGCCTGAGAATTGCCGCAGATTTTCCTGCGGCGGGACTATCCATCTTGGAGGGGATCCCCTAGAATTGGTCTAGGTAATCCTTACAGTTTGTACCCTGGGCATTCGGAATGGGCGCCGATTATCATTCCGCTGATTTGTTGTCGGAGCGTGAGCTGCAGGTTCTCGAGTTAATCGCAGCGGGTCTGACCAATCAGGACATTGCAGAGCGCTTGGAAATCAGCAAGCGCACTGTTGACAATCACATCAGCAACATTCTGAGCAAGACGCGAACGTCAAATCGCGTCGCTTTGGTGCGCTGGGCTCTGCAATGGGGAAAGATTTGCCTGGATCAGGTCAATTGCTGCACCCTAGTGGATGACAAAATTGCCTAGCCCCATCTTGCTTTACCAGTAGCCAAACGCCCAACGTAGAGTTTTAATCGGGGGTTTTTTGCGTTTTGCACCGCGATTGCTTCTGAGAGAGGGAGCGACGGTGAGGGGGAAAAAGAAGCTGCGCAGAGCCCTTGGGAAGTCCTGAGTTTGGCTGGAGGTAGCTGCATTTTGAGTTGCGTAGGTTGAGTTGTCATCCGTGGGCATCCCTAAGCTGAAACGTTACGCTGTTCGCTACGATTCCATGCCCCTGATGGTTTATCGAGAGGTGGCTGCCCATTTGGCCTGCATTCCAGGTGTGGAAGCAGAGCTGGAATGGAGAAAAGACCCCCTCTTTCGCTATTCCGATAGCCAAATCGAGGCGCTGCAAATTCGCCAGGAGGCTGACGCTGACCCAGAGCAAGTTCAGCGCGTTCTTGACCACTACGGGACATGGCAGTACAGCCCCTTACAGGACTAGCCCTCCTGCATTGCCGAAAAAGAATGAAAGGTTGGCTACTCGTCGCCAGCGCGAGACCTCTGGGTTATCTGGCGAGCCCTGCCAGCTCCCCGCAGGGGGATATTGACTTCCCTTCCAACCGGAACCGATAACTGGGCAGCAGCTCCAAGCTAGGTCGAGACAGAGCTTGAGTGCTCTGCGCTGCTAACGAGCTTACGCTAGCGCATACAGGCCCGTCACCCTAAACCCCTCTCCCTTTTTTGGGAGAGGGATCCACCGAGCAGCGCAACGAACTGTCTTAGCAAGAATTGCCCGTACGGCCAGGGTGACTTTATCGAGGGTTCTAGAAGCTCTGAGGCAGAGACAGTTTAGCGAGTTGGCTGACCTTGAGCGGGCAGGTGCAACTTACGAGCCCAACCCAGTCGCGCCAACACCCAAATGACCCAGTAGGTCATGTCAATTTCCCACCAGCGCAAACCTGCTTTCACGCACTTCGGGTCGGCGTGATGGTTGTTGTGCCAACCTTCGCCGTAGGTGAGCAGAGCCGCCCACCAAAGGTTACGGGCATTGTCATTGCTTTCGAACGTCCGATAGCCCCAGAAGTGGCTGGCAGAGTTAATCAACCAGGTGCAGTGCAGCAGCAGCACTGTCCGCACAAAGATGCCGTAGATAACGAACGGCCAACCGCCGAGCAGGTAAAGCACTACAGCCAGCGGCAGTTGCAGCAGCAGCCCATACTGGTCTAGCCAACGATAAAAAGGATCCCGAGCCAAATCCGGCGCAAAGGCAGAATACTTCTCACGATTAAAAAACTCTTCCCGTTGGTAAATGAGCCAGAGCAGGTGGCTCCACCAAAAGCCTTTGCGAGCAGAGTAGGGATCCCGCTCTTCGTCTTCCGTAAAAGCGTGATGCTGACGATGGCCGGCCACCCAAAAAATTGGCCCCCCCTGGATGGCGAGAGCACCGAAGGTAGCAAAGACATATTCGAGCCACTTGGGCACTTGGAAGCTGCGATGGCTAAGAAGACGGTGATACCCCAGGCAGATGCCCAAGCTGCCGAAACACCAGTGAAGCAATAGGGCCACCCCCAAGGCTGGCCAGGAAAAGCAAACGATGCCGCCCACCAAAGCGAGGGCGTGAAAAACAACGAAAAAAAGAACAAATTCCCAGGCAAACCGAAAAGACTTTTGGGGCTCAGGCTGAGCGAGCGAAGCAGAACGGTTGGGGTTGTCCAGCGATTGGGTGGGAAGGGAAACGGCCATGAACCAGCAAAACCTCAGAAAAGGAGTAAGGGCAGCGCAGAATCAAATACCTCCTCCCAAAGTTGCTTCTCATGCAAAGGCCACCGCATCCCTGACTTAGCTTACAACGAGCTCGCCTCCCTGAAAGGCAAGCCGGGATCCCTGAAGGCCTGCCCAAGCAAGCCCCAGCAGTGAAAGCCGCTATGAGAGAGCAGAAAGGCAGCAGGTTTGATCTCGCCTGAGGTTAAGCTTAACGATATTTCACCTCAAATGCAAGTGCTACTTGCAGATTGCTACTACCTTGAGCGCTTCCTCTTGACTTCTTACCCCATCACCTACCATGGCACGTCCTTCTTCCCGGCAAAGGCTGCTGAACGCGGCTCGAGACCTCTTCGTCCGCCAGGGCATCACTCAGACCACCACCCGTCAAATTGCAGACTTGGCCGGCGTTCATGAAGTAACCCTGTTTCGTCACTTTGGCAGCAAGCAGGGACTGCTCCTGGCTGTATTTGCTGAGCTGGGAGTTTTCTCCGGCATTGCCGACTTACCCCTCCCAGCGGATCCCGCTACCTTCCGGGGCTCTGAGCTACAAGCCATTCTCCTCCGCTATGTCCAAACCTGCTTCCAAGCCCTAGCTAATAACCCTGAGCTGGTGCGCTCGTTGGTGGGAGAAGCAGGCTTCTACTCCGAGGAGCATCGCCGTGCCTTGAGAGCAGGCTTCCTGAAGGCGCAAGAGCAGCTAGCCCACTACCTTCAGCAGCTCCCTAGCCCGGAGCTACAAGCCATTGACTCTGATCGCCTTCAGGCCGCTGCTGGAGTTCTCCACCTCATGATTTTAGGGACAGCAGTGTTAGCCGTTACCGCTGGCCTGCCTTCCAGCGCCTCTGACAAGCCCCCAGCTAAGCAAGCGGACAAGGGCACTCCTAGCAGCAGCGTTCCCTTCCTCCTCCAAGCCTGCGTAGAGCTGTGGATGGCGGCCTTGACGGGTATGAGACAAACTTAAGAATCTTCCCTCCGAAGGACTCCCTCGAGGTTGGCAATCCCAAAAAACCCAAAAAAGAGAAGAGATGAGGAGGTTGTAAGCCGGGTTCTGTAGTGGGGTGCTCCAAGGGGCGACCCACACTGGCGGTCATCTCTCTGGGAGTGATGTTGCCACCACCCTCTAGCGGCTCACCACCACCGAGGACACCCTTCCCCAACCAATGGTTGAGTACCGTGACCTCGATGCAGCCAACAGGGGCGAAGAACAGCCATAGTCCTGCGGCTGCGGCCTTGCTTTCCACCGGGGTTTACCGAGCCAGCGCCTCACGACGCTGCTGGTGGGCTCTTACCCCACCTTTGCACCCTTACCTGTACTGGGTGGGATCCCAGCCATCGGCGGTATGTTTCTGTGGCACTATCCTCGCGGTTACCCGCACTGGGAGTTTCCCCAGCGGTGTGTTCTTCTGAAAGCCCGGACTTTCCTCATCCTGCTGCCTGGTAGCGGCAGCGAGGACGCAACCGCCTGCCCCTCCTCTCTCTTCAGTTCGATCCTACTGCATCTTTACCAAAGAAGATGCCAGAAATCCCTACCAACTAGGCCTGTGGTCTTCCCGGGAGAAGCGTTGCGCCACAACAACACCTCAGGACTTCTGATCTAGCTTGGCAAGACGCTCTCAGCAGGGGATCCCCTTTTCGGGTAGCGCCGCATCAGCTCTTGCACGGCTTCGGCATGGTAGGAGCTGCGGGTGAGAGGGGAGGACACCACCTGCAGAAAGCCTAGCTCTTCCCCCACTTGCCGCCAATGGTCGAACTCTTCTGGGGTGACATAGCGCTCCACCGGCAGGTGTTTGGGGCTGGGCGCCAGGTATTGGCCAAGAGTGAGGATGTCGCAGCCCACCCGGCGCAGATCTTGCATCACCTGTAAAATCTCCTCGGCGGTCTCTCCTAAGCCCAGCATCACCCCTGACTTGGTGTAGAGGCCCGGATCCCATTGCCGTGCCAGTTCCAGAAGCCGCAGGGAGCGCTCGTAGTTCCCCTGGGGGCGCACTCGCCGGTAGAGGCGGGGCACGGTTTCCGTGTTGTGGTTAAGCACCGTTGGGCGGGCAGCGAGAATCTGCTCCAAGGCCTGCCAGTTGCCACATAAATCTGGGATCAAGACCTCGATGGTCGTCCGGGGCAGGCGGCGGCGGATTTCGGTAATGCAAGCAACAAACTGGCTGGCTCCGCCATCCGGCAGGTCGTCCCGATTCACCGAGGTAATGACCGCGTGGCGCAACCCCAGCCGTTGCACGGCTTCTGCCACCCGCAGCGGCTCAGTGGGATCCAAGGGCAAAGGCCGTTTGGTGAAGTCGATATCGCAGTAGGGGCAGGCACGGGTACAGGCCGGGCCCATGATCAAGAAGGTGGCGGTGCCGTTGGCAAAGCATTCCCCTAAGTTGGGACAGGAAGCCTCTTCGCAAACCGTGTTCAGGCCCAAGTCCCGCAGCAGTTGCTGGACAGACGCGGCCCGTTGGGGGGCTTTGGCCCGCAGCCAGGGCGGTTTACCGCTAGGCGAAGAAACAGCGCTCAATGAAAACCCTCCAACCCACCAGAAATGGTGGCAAGCCTATCTCTCAGCTTAGCCTGTCATCTTGCCCAGCCGAGACCGACCCGGGCCAATTCCCAGCTTGATGGATCCCCACTGCTTCGGAAGCGAGGCCCAAAACACAGAAGGATAGCTTGGTAGCCCCGCACTTGAGTGCAGGGCGGAAAAGCCCGTAAGCAACTTTAGTTGCTCGCCAATGGTATAGTTGTCACCGAGGCGTAGCGTTCCCAGGCGAACCCCTAAAACGGTGAAAAACCCGACCGGTGGCAAGCGTCCGGGAGGTGTCAACGTCTCAGCCAACCTCCAAGGACTCCGTCCCGCTGACGTGAACAGGAAAGTCAGCAGAACCTTGGGGTTTTGCCTCAAGGAACCGTCTAGAGGCGTCTTGACAGCGCCTTTACGAGTTTGTTGTTGAACTGCGTAAGAATCCCCCGCCTTTAGGCCGTGGGAGTGTCAAGGCATACTGGAAAGCGAATGTCGAGCGATAGGGATCCCACATGGTTGTTGCTGCTCCTCCCTCCCTGGAACAACTTGCCATCAACACGATTCGTTTTTTGGCGGTGGATGCTGTTCAGAAAGCCAACTCCGGCCACCCCGGCCTGCCGATGGGGGCAGCACCCATGGCCTATGTGCTTTGGCAGCAGTTTTTGAAGTTCAATCCCCGCAACCCCAAGTGGGTGGATCGGGATCGCTTCGTCCTCTCGGCGGGCCACGGCTGCATGCTGCAATATGCCCTGCTGCACCTGACGGGCTTTGATGTCAGTCTGGAGGACATCAAGCAGTTTCGCCAGTGGGGATCCAAAACTCCCGGGCACCCGGAAAACTTTGAAACTCCCGGTGTGGAGGTGACCACCGGCCCGCTGGGACAGGGGGTGGGCAATGCGGTAGGGCTGGCGATTGCCGAGGCCCACTTGGCGGCCCGCTTCAACAAGCCCGGCCACACGATTGTGGATCACTACACCTACGTGATCTTGGGTGATGGCTGCAACATGGAGGGGGTGGCCTCGGAAGCGGCCTCGCTGGCCGGCCACCTCAAACTGGGCAAGCTGATCATGCTCTACGACAGCAACCACATCTCCATCGACGGCAGCACGGAAATTGCCTTTACCGAAGATGTGGGCAAGCGCTACGAGGCCTACGGCTGGCACGTGCAAAAAGTGGAGGATGGCAACCACGACCTGAAGGCGATCGCCGAAGCCATCCAAAAAGCCAAGGAGGTCACCGACAAGCCTTCTTTGATCATCGTCGAGACCACCATTGGCTACGGATCCCCCAACAAAGCTGGCAGCGAGAGCGTCCACGGGGCGCCCCTGGGGCCAGAAGAGGTCAAGCTCACCAAACAAAACTTGGGCTGGCCGCTGGAGCCGGAGTTCTACATCCCCGACGAGGTGCTGGCCCACTTCCGCCAGGCCATCGATAAAGGGGCCAAAGCCGAGGCGGAGTGGAACGAGCGCTTTGCCGCCTACGAGAAGGCCTACCCAGAAGAGGCCGCCGAGTTCAAGCGCATCATGGCCGGGGAGCTGCCTGCGGGCTGGAAAGAAGCGTTGGCTCCCATTGCCGAAACTGGCAAAGAATCCACCCGCAACCTCTCCAAGTTTTGTCTCAACGCCCTGGCCAAGGCGGTGCCAGAGCTGCTGGGGGGATCCGCCGATCTGGCCCATTCCAACATGACCTACTTGAAGGGGATCCCGGAGTTTCAGGCCGGCTCCTACCACGGGCGCAACTTCCGCTTCGGGGTACGGGAACATGGCATGGGAGCCATTGCCAATGGCATGGCTCTGCACGGCGGCCTCATTCCCTACGACGCCACCTTCTTGGTTTTCAGCGACTACATGCGGCCGGCCATCCGGCTGTCGGCCCTCTCGCGGGCGCGGGTGTTGCACATCATGACCCACGACTCAGTGGCCCTAGGAGAAGACGGTCCCACCCACCAGCCCATTGAGACGCTGGCCTCTCTGCGGGCCATCCCCAACCTCTACGTCATCCGCCCGGCGGACGCCCGCGAGACGGTGGGAGCCTACCAGGTGGCCCTCGAGTCCATGTCCACCCCGTCGGTGCTGGTGTTTACCCGGCAGGCGGTCAACCCCGTAGAAGGCACCTCCATTGAGGGGGTAGCCAAGGGGGCCTATGTGGTGGTGGATGCTCCCAACCCGGAGCTTATCTTGATTGCCACTGGCTCAGAGCTGGAGCTGGCGGTGAAGGCTGCTGCTCAACTGCAGCAGGAAGGCCGAGCGGTACGGGTGGTTTCCATGCCCTGCATGGAGCTGTTCGAGGCCCAGCCTCAGAGCTACCGCGACTCCGTCTTGCCCCCCAATGTTACCAAGCGCATCTCCGTCGAGGCGGGATCCACCTTTGGCTGGCACAAGTACCTGGGCTTTGAGGGGGTGGCCATCGGCATCGACCGCTTTGGCGCCTCCGCCCCCGGCCCTGTCTGCATGGAGAAGTTCGGCTTTACGGTGGAGAATGTGCTCAATACCGCTCGTCAGCTCCTAGGCTAGGGTTTTTGCTCCTCCGGCCTGAGCCCAGCAGGGATCCCTTCTCTGCTGGGTTTTTTGCTGCCTGGTGGAAAGGCTGACAACTTGTTAGCAGGACTTGCAAAACATTGCGGTTGTTTCAAGCAAGGTTGAGACACTTGCTACCCCAACCCCTTTCCCCTTGTAGGAGAAGGGAGCGAGAAAGTTGTTTCATAGTTTCATAGCAGGGAAAACGTTGGCTTCCAGCGATAGGCAGATGTTCTTGCGCCAACTTTGGGTCTGACAGCTCGGCCTACTGCAGGAAGCCCGCCAGTAGAATGACCACTCCCCCCACGACGGCCAAAATCGTCAGTACCCGGCCCGCATTGGCACTGCCCTTCCAGGAGTAGCTTTTCTCTGGTTTTTCTGATTCTTCTGGCATAGCCATGCCTCCCTTTGCAGCGATGAACTACCCCACCGCGCAGGCGGGTGGGGTTTCCCCATCCGCTTTACGGCGAGGTTTTTGTCTCTTCCTCTGCCCCAGTTGCTTCATGGATCCCGTGTACCGGGTCTGTGAAGTAGAGCTGAAGCATCCAAGACTCACGAGGCGGGTTCCCAGCCCCGGTTGCTGATTAGTAGCAACGTTGTAGA
>NZ_JANSJN010000060.1:0-18073 GCF_047462555.1 Synechococcus sp. B60.1 | reverse complement strand
TCAGAGGGTGCTATCCATCCCCACCGTATAGACGGTAGGGAATTCCGCACCTTACGTTAAAACCTTTACGGCATTTAAATCCAATCGAAGTCACTTTGCCCCTGGGGATCTGCGCCGCCGAGGCGACCGGGAAGACGGAAATTCTCTTCCCTTCCAGCTTTTCTTGCTCTGGGGGAAGCGATAGTCCCGCTGCTATTTTTCTCTCCGCCTGGCCAGGCTTAAGCTGGGAAGGGAAGTGCAGCGGCTGAAGCCATGACCGTTTCTGAGCATCAACCCAAGCAACGCTTTGAACAGCAAGCCGGTGGGCTGACTTCTCGCCGCCTTTTGAAGGGATCCATCATCGGCGCCGGTCAGGTGGGCATGGCCTGCGCCTACGCGATGGTGATCCAGAACACCCTCGATGAGCTGGTTCTTCACGACATCGACCGGGCCAAGCTGGAAGGGGAAGTGATGGATCTGGTGCACGGGATCCCTTTTGTGGAGCCGACGCGGATCTGGGCGGGAGAGCTGGCCGATTGCGCCGGCTCAGACGTCGTGATTGTGACGGCGGGAGCCAAGCAGCGGCCTGGAGAAACCCGCTTGGATTTGGTTCACCGCAACGTTGAGATTTTCAAAAGCCTGATCCCGGCCTTGATGGAGCATTGCCCCAGCGCCATTTTCCTGGTGGTGAGCAACCCCGTCGATATCATGACCTATGTTTCCCTGAAGTTATCGGGGCTGCCGGCGGGGCAGGTGTTGGGGTCGGGCACGGTGTTGGATACGGCCCGCTTTCGCTATCTTTTGGCCCAGCGGCTGGGGGTGGATCCGCGCAGCCTGCACGCCTACATCATCGGCGAACATGGGGATAGCGAGGTGGCCGTCTGGAGCAAGGTGAACATTGCCGGCACGCCGATTGGCGAGCTCTCGCCGGAGTGGGATCCCGCCCATTTGGGCGACATCTTCGAGCAGGTGCGCAATGCCGCCTATGAGATCATCCGCCGCAAAGGGGCCACCAGCTATGCCATTGGTCTGGGGGTGACGCAAATTGTCCAGGCCCTGGTACGGGATCAGCGGCGCGTTTTAACCGTGAGCAGCCTCACCCAGGGGGAGTATGGTCTGCCGGAGGTCTGCCTTAGTTTGCCGAGAGTGGTCGGTCGGCAAGGGGTGGAGCGCACGCTGGTCATGTCCCTCACCGAGAGCGAGCAACAGCAATTGCACCGCTCGGCCCACATCTTGCGGCAAGTCATTGACAGCATTCAGTGGTAGCTTAGATTCTCTTTGCTTTTGATCCAGGCTGTGGGAGGCGGCGTTGGGTTCGCTATGGCTGGAACCGGCAGCAGAAGGTGGTCTGGGGAAGCAGAGGGGCAACGGGCGCAGCAAGCCCAACCTGAGAAAGGCTGCCTTGCACCGCCTTGGGCAGGGATCCCGCTGCAGAAGGGTCTCGGCCAGCGGCTGCGGCAACATGTCAACCCTCTGCAGGCGCAATACCAGCAGCCTGCTTCTCCACCCCACTGGGAACGGGTGTACCGGCGGCTGGGGCAACCCTTTCACTTGGATATCGGCAGCGGGAGCGGACGCTTTCTGCTGCGCCTGGCCCAGGAACAGCCGGATTGGAACTTTTTGGGCGTGGAGATTCGGCAGCCGCTGGTGGAGCGGGCCAATGCTTGGCGGGACGAGCTGGGGCTAGATAACGTCCATTTCCTCTTTGCCAACATCAACGTCTCCCTGCGCCATCTATTTGCCCCTGGAGATCTCAGCCGGGTTACCATCCAATTTCCGGATCCCTGGTTCAAAAAGCGCCATCACAAACGGCGGATCGTCCAGCCCCAACTGGTGGCGGATCTGGCCCTGCTGCTGCAACCGGGCAGCCCTGTTTTTTTGCAGTCGGACGTGCAGGAAATTGCCGAGGAGATGGTTGCTCGTTTCCTAGAGCATCCGCAGTTTTGGGATCCCTGCCAGGGGCCCATCGATGACAACCCCTTTGGTATTCCTACCGAGCGGGAGTGGCAGTGCCTGCAGTTGGGGCTGCCCATCTACCGGTATTGGCTAGAGCGCCGCTGACCCCTCCGGCTAAAGCCAATAGAAGCTAGGATATAACCCGCTGGAGTTGCCTCTGTTGCTGCCATGTCTCCCTCTGAAGCCACGGCCTCTGTCGATCCCTTTTCCGCTTGGCTTTCTGTTCGCCGTGGGATCCTCAACCTGCTGAGCCTATTGGCCCTTTTGATTGTCGGGCTTTCACTTTCCAGCAGTTGGTTTCAGCCGCCGCCCCAAACGCAGTTGGATCTGTTGCAAACCCATCTCGCCCTGCAGGCTGCCCGCACCTTAGATGATCCCCGCTATCAGGATCTGGCGCAGGCTCTGCTAGGGCGGAACGTTTTCGAGCTGGCCAACAATCGCTACCGGCAGGTGGCCGACAACTACGCCGAACGCCTGAAGCGGCTAAAACGGGTGGCGCGGCTGGAAACAGTGGGCGAACCCGAGTTGGCTAGGATGTCGGATGAAGTGGGGCCGGCCCAAGCGCCGGCAGTGGATCCCGTCCTGCTGGCCTCTGCCCAGGATCTGCAGGCAGAGCTGGACGCCCTGCGGCTACGCCTGGGCTTGCTCTACGCTTACCAGAAGGATCTGGAGGCGGCCCAGCAGCAGTGGCAGCAGATAGTCGATCCAGAACGTCCCTTGGAGCTGGAATCCGGCCAGAAGGGGGTGGCACAGGTTTTACAAGGGCTGTGGGGAACGCCACGGCGCATTCTGCCCGAGGCTGAGGTGCAGATCCGCAACCACCTAGACGGCTGGTTTGAGGCAGTGGCCTTGCAACAGCTCTACCGGCTGCAACAGCGCAGCGACAGCCTCAATGCCCTCAACCAGGAGCAGGAAAAATTGGCCTTGGCAGCTCTGTTTCGGCTGACGGTGGTGGGCGGGATCCCCGTGCTGGGGGCGCTGCTGGGGCTAATCCTCCTGTTGGGTTGGCTGGGCTGGAGCTTCTGGCGCCAACGTCCTCTTGTGGGCCCGCCGTGGGAGGTGCCTTGGCCGGGGATCGGGGCGCAGGCGGTGTTGACCGGCTGGTTTTTGGGGTTTATTCTCCTCAATGCGCTGGTGCCCCGCCTTTACACGGTCCTGCTGGGTTTGGGGGCACAACGGCTCAGCCCTTGGCATCAGGCGGTGACCCTGTTTCTCACCTACAACGCCGGCGCTCTGCTGGGGGCAGCCCTGTTGTACCGGCTTCTCCGGCTCTATCCCGGTTGGCAGAAGGCGTTGCAGGTGCGGCTGTGGGGCCCTTGGCCGCTTTGGGGCCTATGCGGCTACTGGGTGGCCCTACCTTTGGTGGTGCTGGCAGCGGCGCTGTCGCAGTTGCTGCTGCCCCAAGCAGGGGGTGGGAACCCCATCTTGCCGCTGCTGCTGGACAGCCACGGCTGGGGGGCGCGCTTGCTGTTTTTGGCCGTGGTGTCTGTCTGTGCCCCCGTTTTTGAGGAGGTGCTGTTCCGGGGCTTTTGGCTGCCTACGCTGAGCCGCTACTTGCCGATGGGGGCAGCCATCTTGCTCAGTGCCTTCACTTTTGCCCTTGCCCACCTCAACCTTTCCGATCTGCTGCCGCTGACCATGCTAGGGGTGGTGCTGGGGGTGGTGTACAGCCACAGCCGCAACCTGTTGGCCCCCATCCTGCTGCACAGCCTCTGGAATACGGGATCCCTGGTCACGCTACTGGTGCTGGGGGACGCTTCCTGAGGGGAGTTGGGCTTACTTTTTCTTGCCGAAGAGGCGGCTCCAGAAGCCGCTGTTGTCTTCTTTGCGCGGCGGTGGCACGATTTTCTGGGCCTGGGAGGTCTGGCGGCTGGCCGAGGGGACAGGAACCGGCTGCTGGGTGGTGACCTGCTGCAACCAGCGGCGCACCTCCGCCATCAACTCGGCGTTGCCCGGCTCAAGGCGGCTGGCCTGCAGGAAGTCGGCTTTGGCCATACCAGCGTTGCCCTGCTTGAGGTGGGCGATACCCCGGTGCAGATAGTAGCGGGCCACGTTGGGCTGGGCGCTAATGGCAAAGTTCAAGTACTGAATGGCAACCCGGTACTGCTTGCGCTCGATCATGTCCAGCGCCTGCAGGAAGCGAGTCTCAGCGGGGCTGAGTTGCGGAGTTGGGGGCGGGGTGGGCGGGGCAGTAGGAGACGGAACGGGGGAGCCGGTCGGGATCCCACCCAAGGTGGTGCGGCTGGGGGAAGGGGTTGGGATCCCAGTCAGGGTGGTGGTTCTGGCGGCAGGAGTCGGGATTCCCTTGTAGCCGGCCTTGAGCAGTAAATAGGCTAGGTTTAGCTCACTCAGTTGCTCGGTTTTCTCCAGCAGCGTGGCCATGGAGCTGTATTGCTCTTTGGCCAGCTTCTCCACCCGCCGGACGTATTCTTCCTGCCAATCGGCACACTCGGCCAGGCCTTTGACGGCTTCTCCAGTGGGCCACAGATCGGGGGGCGGCGACTCCAGCAGGCGTTGAACGCGCAGCTTGAGCACAGTCTCGTATTCTGACCGTTCCCGCTCCTTGGCCAGCACCTCGTTGGCTGGGCTGACCAGCTTGGCAAAGAGGACGTTGGCCCGCTCTGCCCCTTCCGGATCCCCGACAAACCGATCCGGGTGCAGGGCCTTGGCCGCCTGCAAGTAGCCGCGCCGGATCCCCTTGGAGTCGGCGGTGAGGGGTACGCCCAAGATGGCGAAATGGTCCGTCTCGTAGCGGGCTAGTCCTCGGCTGAGGCGGGGGACATCAGAGTTGGATCCCATAGTTGCCACTTCTCCAAGATGCGTTGCAAAGTTCCGTTCTCGGTCAGGATTGCGATTGCCCCATCCACGGCTTCCTTCAGGGAAGGATGCTGCGAGGATACCACGCCCACCAGAGGAATCGGGAACAGAGGCGGCCCCGCCAGGCGCAGCCGGGATCCCGCCTGGCGCAGGCTCAGGGCGGCAACAGGCTGATCGACAAGTACGGCATCCAACTGGCCGGCCTGGAGCTGAGCAAACAGGCGCTCCGGGTTGCTGGTGGCAAAAAGACGAATGGCGTTGCCCCGCCTCTCGTTGTACGCCTCCAACAGAGCTGCTCCCGTACTGTTCACTACAATGCCCACTTTGCGGCCAAATAATTGCGACAGCGCCTCAATGGGAGTTTCCCCTGGCCCCGGATCCCGTACCACCAAGCGCTGCGGGCTGAGGTAGTAGGGCCGGGTGGCTAGAAATTGCTGCGGATCCAAGCCCAAAGCTTCCCGTGCCCCCCAAATGAGATCCACCTCATCCGCTTGCAAAGCCGCCAACTGCTGACTCCAAGCCACGTAGACGGGCTCCACCTGCACCTGCAGCGTCTGGGCAAGCGCCTCCAGGATCTCCCACTCGAAGCCGGCGTAGGTTTGCCGCTCTAGGTCGGTGTAGAGGTAAGCCGGGCCCAGGCTGGGATCCAGGCCAACCCGGATGCGCCCCCGCGCCTGAATTTCGGCCCAACGGGAATCGGGGGGCTGGGCTCGCTCGACTGCAGGGACGGCTGGGGCTGGCTTTGGGGCAGGCTGAGGGTAGGCCGGGATCCCCAAGAGAAGCGCCAGGCCAAATCCTGCCGCCCAGCAACAACGCCGAAGTGTTTTCCCGGCCAAGCTATCTCTCTGACCTTGGGAAGGAGCCATAAGGGCCTGTGCGTAAAGCTTACCCAATTTTTGCCTGAACTTTACCTCATCTTTATCTTTGGCCGTTTCGCTCTCGAGGCCGCCGCATGGGGAAGGAGACCGGCAGGGGGCTGACCTGGGCCAGTTCTTCCTGAAGAGCAGCGTGTAACCAGCCGTTGCTGGCCAGCAGGCGGCCACTGTACACATCCACCGGGCTGCCATCGTAGGCAGTGACCTTGCCGCCGGCCTCTCGCACCAAGACAATCCCAGCGGCAATGTCCCAGGGGGAGAGACCTCGCTCCCAATAGCCGTCCAACTGGCCGGTGGCCACGTAGGCCAAGTCCAGGGCAGCCGATCCGCCCCGGCGCACTCCCTGGGTGAGGTGGGTGAAGTGGCAGAACTCAGCGTAGTTGTTGTCCGGGGTTTCGCGCCGGTCATAGGCAAAGCCGGTTACCAAGAGGCTGCGGGAGAGTTCGGTAGTAGAGGAGACGCGGATGGGCTGGCGGTTGCGGGTGGCTCCCATCCCCTGCACAGCGCGAAAGAGATCCCCGCGAAAGATGTCGCAGACCACTCCTAGCACCGGCTCCCGCCCCTCCAGCAGACCAATAGAAACGGCAGCAAAGGGATAGCCGTGGGCAAAGTTGGTGGTGCCATCGAGGGGATCGATCATCCAGGCGTAGGTGCCCTGCGGGGATCCCTGCTGGCCGGATTCTTCCGTCAAGATCACGTCTTCGGGGAAGTGCCGCCTCAAGATTTTTATGATCAGCTCCTCGGAAGCGCGATCCGCTGTCGTCACCAGGTCGCCCGGGCGTTTCTCCTCAATGGCAAGGTTGCCCCCCACGTAACTGCGCAGCAAAGCCCCTGCCTCCAGAGCCGCCTCTGTGGCCACATCCAACCGACGCAACAGGGCCTCCGTCACACCCACACCTCAAGGCTACAAACCTGCTACCCAGAATAGCCCGCCCGCGGCCAAGGCTGTGGCTCCCAAGGGATCCCTGACAACAGGAGCAGGCCCAACCTGAGCTCCCATTTTTGGAGAAATGGAGTATCTCCAAAACCGCCTGTGGTGTATAGTAGAGTACATAAGGCTTGTGGGTTTTCCGACAGCCTGCCGAGGCCAATTGGAAAGGGTAGGAAGGGTAGGATTTTGAGGAACTCTAAGGTTTAAGGGCTTAGACTTGAAGAGCTAGGCTGCCGGGCATACGGTTGAGCGTCGAGGAGGAAACGCTGTTGCCACAGAGCTACGACGACTTTTTGACCTCCATCACAGAGGTGAGCGAGGGGAGTTCTCTTTCCAGCCAGGGCTTTGACCTGCCGTTGGATCTGTTCGACCAAGTCCCTGAGCAGCCGTTGTCTCACCCGGAGTTTACCCTGTCCGTCTGCCATCCTGTGCGGCCCTGCAGCTACATCCTGCGGGAAAGCATTTACACGGTTGGCCGGGATCCCTCGAATGCCATCCAGATCGTCAACCGCTTCGTCTCCCGCCGCCACGCCTATTTGGTGCGAGTGCCCACCAAGTCCAATCGCACAGGGTTTACGTATTGTCTAGTCGACGGCAACCGCAAGGGGCAGTCCAGCACCAACGGGGTGTTCGTCAACGGTACGCGGGTAGCTACCCATTACTTGAGGAGTGGCGATGTTATCTACTTTGGGCCGGAGATCCGCGCCTACTTCTTCGAGGTGGCCCGCATTCCCCATCTGCCCAACCCTTTTGAGGTCAACTCTGATCTCAGCAAAGGATCCCAGCAGGGATCCAACTCCGTTCTCGACAATCCAGGAGGTCGCCGTAGCCCGTTGACAGATCCAAAGCTGCATCGTTAGATTAGTTAAGCCAGTTAATCACCGTGAATTGGGGCATCGCCAAGCGGTAAGGCAGCGGGTTTTGGTCCCGCCATTCGGTGGTTCGAATCCATCTGCCCCAGTCTTAAGTTGCGCCGAGCCTGCCCGCGAAACGAGAGAGGGTCTTCTGGCCTGACCTCCTTCCCAGGGCTGGGAAGTGGTGGGCCGGCGGAGGGTTGTGCTTTTTGGGTCAGCTGGGCAGCGGCTTTAGCTGCGGGAGAGGTATCCACCGACCCGGCGTGGCCGGCTTAGGGGAGAAGGTGGACAACCGGCAAGCGAGGGAAAGGGATCCAGATGAGCGGTGCCTGCCGATCCTTAATGGTGGTGGGGACTTCTTCCCACGTAGGCAAAACCCTTTTGGTAGCTGCCCTCTGTCGCCTCCTGAAAAAGGCGGGGAAGAAGGTTGCCCCTTTCAAGGCCCAGAACATGTCCCTCAACGCCTACGTCACCCCGGAGGGCAAAGAGATTGCCTATGCGCAGGCTCTGCAAGCTTGGGCCGCCGGGATCCCGCCCGCGGTGGAGATGAATCCGATTTTGCTCAAACCCCAGGGCAACCTGACTTCCCAGATCGTCTTGAACGGCGTGGCAGTAGATACCTGTCGCGCCAGGGAGTACTACGAGCGCTGGTTTGCGCCAGCCTGGGAGGCGGTGAAAACAGCCCTGGCCCGTTTGCAACAGCAGTACGAGTGGATTATCTGCGAGGGGGCAGGCAGCCCGGCAGAGGTCAACCTCAAACACCGGGATCTGGCCAACATGCGGGTTGCCCTCCATCTGGGATCCCCCACTTGGCTGGTGGCCGACATCGACCGGGGCGGGGCGCTGGCCCACGTGGTGGGCACGCTGCAATTGCTGGAGCCGGCAGAGCGGGCCCTGATCCGCGGTATTGTCATCAACAAGTTTCGCGGCGCGCGGGAGCTGTTGCAGCCTGGCCTGGATTGGCTGGAGAGCTATACCGGGATGCCGGTGGTGGGGGTTCTGCCCTGGCTGGATTGGGTGCTGCCGCAAGAGGATTCAATGGGCCTTGAGGCCGGCCCGCAACTCTGGGAAGATCGCCGCCCCCGGCGCCAAGCTTTGGGGAAAGACTGTTTGGAGATCGCGGTGGTTCGCCTGCCCCAGGTGGCCAATTTCTCCGATTTCGACCCCTTGCTGGCGGAGCCTAGCGTCCATCTGCGCTGGGTTCACCCCGGCCAAAGCCTGGGATCCGCGGATGTGGTCATCCTACCCGGCAGCAAGACTACCCTCAAGGATCTGCTTGTGCTGCGTCAGAGCGGCTTGGCTGACCAACTGCGCCACTATTGCGGCCACATTGTTGGCATCTGCGGCGGGCTGCAGATGTTGGGGCAAACCATCGCCGATCCCGCCGGCCTAGAGGGAGTTGCCGGCACCTACCCCGGGCTGGGCTTCCTACCGCTGACTACCGTCTTGCAACCCACCAAGGTTACCCAGCAGGTGCAGACACAAATCTGCTGGCCCACCCCTGCCCCCGTCCAGGGGTATGAAATTCATCAGGGATCCACCCAGGCCGATTCCTCTAGCTGCCTGCCAATCTTCGAGCAAGAAGGCCTGGGTTGGCGGGATCCCACCGGCCGAGTCTGGGGCAGCTATCTACACGGCCTCTTCGACAACCACCGCTGGCGGCGCCACTGGCTCAACTGGCTGCGCCGACAAAAAGGCTGGGATCCCTTGCCGGAGTTGGACGGCCACTACGCCCAGCAACGGGAAGAACTGCTGGATCGTCTGGCAGAGGCCTGGCGGCCTCATCTGGATTTGCAGCACCTCCTGGAATAGGCCGGGGAATTGCCAAGGTCTGCAAGAATGTATTCTGGACGGAAACTGCCTTCTCCTCTGGCCTATGCGGCTTCTGGTTACAGGCGGCGCGGGCTATATCGGCAGCCACACCTGCAAAGCCCTGGCAGCCCACGGCCACCTGCCCATTGTCTACGACAACCTGGTTTACGGTCACCCCTGGGCTGTTCGCTGGGGGCCTTTGGCAATTGGCGACATTGCCGATCGGGAGCGGCTGGATCAGGTTATCCGCCAGTACCGCCCTGAAGGGGTGATTCACTTTGCCGCCTACGCCTACGTGGGCGAGTCGGTCAAGGATCCGGGCAAATACTACCGCAACAACGTGGCCGGATCCCTAACTCTACTAGAGGCCATGCGGGATCACGGGATCCCCTACCTGGTGTTCTCCAGCACCTGCGCCACCTACGGCGTGCCGGAGCAGATCCCCATCCCGGAAACCCACCCCCAGCGCCCCATCAACCCCTACGGACAGAGCAAACTCATGGTGGAGCAGATGCTGCGGGACTTCCAGGCCGCCCACGGGATCCGGTTTATCAGCCTGCGCTACTTCAACGCCGCCGGCGCCGATCCCGACGGAGAAATCGGCGAAGCCCATGACCCCGAAACCCACCTCATCCCCTTGGTGCTGGAAGTCGCCGCTGGCCAACGCCCCCACATCACCGTTTTTGGCGATGACTACAACACCCCTGATGGTACCTGTATCCGCGACTACATCCATGTCGCCGACCTGGCGCAGGCTCATGTGTTGGCCTTAGAAGCGCTGGCGTCTGGCCGGCCTGTGCAGGCAGCCTACAACCTGGGCAATGGCCAGGGCTTCTCCGTCCAGGAGGTGATCGCCGCGGCAGCAGCGGTAACCGGAAGACAGATCCCGGCGCAAATTGGGGCCCGCCGACCGGGGGATCCCCCCTGCCTGGTGGGCGATGCCGCGGCCATCCAGCGGGATCTCAACTGGCAGCCCCGCTATGCCGACTTGGCCGAGATCGTGCAGACAGCTTGGCGCTGGCACCAAAAGCGGCCCTATTTTGCCAAGGCCACACCTCTGCTCCGGGGGGCCTGACCCAACTGGGATGGCGATCCGAGGATCCAGCAGTACGATCAGGGGAGATCGCCCCCTGCCCATTTCCCGGCTTCCCATGGACAGCCAGATCGCCCCAAACACCCTTGTGGTTGTCATGACCACGGTAGGATCCGAGGCCGACGCCCATCGTTTGGCCCACACTCTAGTGGCCGAGCGCTACGTGGCCTGTGCCCAGGTGCTGCCACCGATAACCTCCTATTACCGCTGGCAGGGATCCCTGCAGAGGGAAGCCGAATTTTTGCTGTTGCTCAAATTGCCCTCTACTGCTTATCCCCGCCTGGAGCAGCGGCTGCGGGAGCTCCACCCCTACCAAGAGCCGGAGATCCTGGCTATCCCAGCTAGCCACGTCAGTACAACCTATTTGGCTTGGGCCCGAGAGCAGGTAGGGTAAGGAAAAGCAGTACCCCCCTTGAACCATGATCGCCCTCTATCCCGGCAGCTTTGACCCGATCACCCTTGGGCACCTCGATATCATCGAGCGGGCCAGCCGCCTATTTTCCAAGGTGATCGTCGCCGTCTTGAAAAACCCCAACAAAACCCCTCTGTTCAGCCCGGAGCAGCGGCAGTCGCAGATTAGCCTCTCCACCGCCCACCTGAAAAACGTTGAAGTCGATACTTTTTCCGGCCTGACGGTGGCTTACGCCCGCCAACGGGGGGCAAAAGTTATCGTGCGCGGCTTGCGCGTCTTGTCCGACTTTGACGTGGAACTGCAGATGGCCCACACCAACAAGCTGCTGGCCCCCGAGCTGGAAACCCTCTTCCTCGCCACCGCCAGCGAACACAGCTTCGTCAGCAGCAGCCTGGTCAAGGAGGTGGCCAAGCTAGGCGGTCCCATCGATCACCTGGTGCCCCCACCGGTGGTTCAAGATCTGCGGGAGCGTTTTCCCTTAACTGGATGAAGGGATCCCTGCCTGCGAAAACAGGGCCTTCAGCTCTTGCAACGTCTTTCTCACCTTGGCCTGGGCCACCTCCACCTCCGGCTGGTCGTAGGCTTTGGCGGCAAAGTCCAGTTGCTCCAAGCCGCGGCCCATTTCTTTGGCCAGGCGCAGCATCTCTCGCTTTTGCTTGTCTGGCAGGGTGGATGCTAGGCCGTTCAAGGTCTTACGGGTCATGCCCATCGGCCCATGAATGTAGGAGCGGATCTCCAGCCAGTCCTCGGCGTCTACCAGGCTCTGCAGCCGCTCCACCTGTTGCTCCAGTTGTTGCAGCTCTCGGGGCAAGGCGGCAGCCGCCTGGACAGGAAGGGATCCCAGCCACAGCCCCAACGTCAGAATGGCAACCAGCAACACGCTTTGCCAACGACGCATCATTCTCTACCTCCCGCCTGCCTCCAACAGGCTCGATGTCTCAGTCATCACTTTCTCGGCAACCAATAGTGTACCTGTTGACTGCACCTTGGGCTCTTCGCCCTCCTGGGAGAGGACAGGAAATCGGTTAATCTAGTCTTGTAAAAGAATGTAAATGGTGCTCTGATGCAACGCATCATCCTCATGACCGGCAAGGGTGGGGTTGGCAAGACCTCCGTGGCAGCGGCAACCGGCTGGCGTTGTGCTGAGCTAGGCCTAAAGACCCTGGTTCTGAGCACTGATCCAGCCCACTCCTTAGCCGACAGTTTCGACCAGCCCTTGGGCCACGAGCCGGTGGAGGTCAAGCCCAACCTCTGGGGAGCAGAGCTGGACGCCCTGCAGGAGCTGGAGCTGAACTGGGGATCCGTCAAGACCTACATCACGCAGGTGCTGCAGGCCCGCGGGCTGGACGGCGTGCAGGCGCAGGAGCTGGCAGTGCTGCCGGGGATGGACGAGATCTTTGCCCTGGTGCGGGTTAACCGCCACTACGACGAGGGTAAGTTTGATGTGCTAATCATTGACTCCGCTCCCACCGGCACGGCCTTGCGCCTTTTGAGCCTGCCCGATGTTTCCGGGTGGTACATGCGCAAGTTTTACAAACCTCTGCAGGGGTTGGCGCGGGTCCTGCGTCCCATCGCCGAGCCCATTGTTAAAGGGCTAACAGGGATCCCCCTGCCGGATGACCAGGTGCTGGATGCCCCCTACGAGTTCTACCAAAAGATCGAGCGGCTGGAGCGCATCCTCACCGACAACGGCATCACTTCCGTGCGCCTGGTCACCAACCCAGAGAAGATGGTGATCAAGGAGTCGCTGCGGGCGCATGCCTACCTCAGCCTCTACGGCGTCGCCACCGACCTAGTGATCGCCAACCGTATTTTGCCGGAAGGGGTGGTGGATCCCTACTTTGCTGCCTGGAAAGCCGCTCAACAGAGATATCGCCGGGAGATCCACGAGAACTTTGCCCCTCTGCCTGTGGTGGAGATCCCGCTTTACCCAGAGGAGCTGGTGGGGTGGGAGGCCCTGGCCCGCCTGAAAAAAGACCTGTGGGGGGATCGCAACCCGGCCGAGGTTTTCTATGCCGAGCAGACGATACAGGTGGTTACCGACAACGGCCAGTACCGCCTGGATCTCTACTTGCCCGGGGTCCCGAAAGAGCAGGTGGAGTTAAGCAAAACCGGCGACGAGCTCAACATCCGCATTGGCAACCACCGCCGCAACCTGGTGTTGCCTCAAACCCTGGCCGCCATGAAGCCGGCGCGGGCCAAAATGGAAGAGGACTACCTGCGCATTCATTTTGCTGCTTGAGCTGGGATCCTTTTCCCTGGAGGCTGCGATGCACCACTCCCCAAACCCCTCGCTAACCCTGGCTCCCATCCATGTGGTGGGCGGAGGGCTGGCAGGGACGGAGGCCGCCTGGCAAATTGCCCAGTTGGGGGTGCCCGTCATCCTCTCGGAGATGCGCCCTGTGCGGCAAAGCCCAGCCCACCACACCGATCAACTGGGAGAGCTGGTGTGCAGCAATTCCTTTGGGGCCCTAGCCAGCGATCGGGCGGCAGGGCTGCTCAAGGAGGAGCTGCGCCAACTGGGATCCCTGGTTATCGCCACCGCTGATCGCCACGCCGTGCCAGCCGGGGGAGCCCTGGCCGTGGATCGGGCTCGCTTTAGCCAGGCCCTGACGGAGGCCATTGCCAACCACCCCCTCATCACCCTGCGTCGGGAAGAGGTAACCGAGATCCCGGAAGGGATAGCCGTTCTCTGCACCGGCCCGCTGACCAGTGAGCCCCTAGCCAAGGCGCTGCAAGCCTTCACGGGCCTGGAATACCTAAGTTTTTTTGACGCTTCCAGCCCCATTGTTACTGGGGATTCCCTTAACCGGGCAGTGGTGTTTCAGGCCTCCCGCTACGACAGAGGGGAAGCGGCCTACCTCAACTGCCCCATGACGGAGGCGGAGTACGAGCGCTTCTGGCAGGCGCTGGTGGAGGCAGAACAGGTGCCCCTCAAGGATTTTGAAAAAGAGGAGCGCAAGTTTTTCGAAGGCTGCCTGCCCATTGAAGAAATGGCCCGCCGCGGCAAAGATACTCTCCGCTTTGGTCCCTTGAAGCCGGTGGGGCTGGTGGATCCGCGCACGGGAACCCGGCCCTATGCGGTGGTGCAGCTCCGCCAGGAGGACAAAGCAGGCAAGCTGTGGAACTTGGTGGGCTTTCAAACCAATTTGAAGTGGGGAGAACAGCAGCGGGTCTTTCGCCTCATTCCCGGCTTGGAAGCGGCGGAGTTTGTCCGCTTTGGCGTCATGCACCGCAATACCTTTTTGAACTCGCCGCGGCTTTTGCTGCCTACGTTGCAATTTCGCCGCCGGCCAACCCTGTTTGCTGCCGGCCAGTTGGTGGGCACCGAGGGCTACGCCTGCGCTGTGGCGGGAGGGTGGCTGGCCGGGCAGAACGCCGCCCGCCTGGCCCTGGGGCTGCCTTTGATCACGCTGCCCCCAGAGACAATGATGGGATCCCTATTTCAGTTCATCAGCAGCGCCAATCCCAAGTACTTCCAGCCCATGCCAGCCAATTTTGGCCTCCTGCCGGAGCTGGAGGGGCAGAAGGTTCGCAGTAAACAAGAGCGCTACGGTCGTTACCGGGATCGCGCCTTGGCTGCGCTGGCGGCAACGGGGCTAGTGCGCCAAGCGCAAACGGCCTGAGTTCCCTACCCTCCCCAAGCCAATGGCCAGCTAGCCTGAAACCTAAAGGAGGGATCCCGTGCCTATCCTGGTTCTCAACGCCGGCTCCAGCAGCCTCAAAGTCTCTCTCTTTGCAACTGTTGAAGGCAAGGTGGAGACCACCCCCCTCTGGCAGGCGCAGGTGGACTTTGCCTACCAACCTGGCAAGGCGCTCATCCAAACGCGGCGGCAGGATGGCCCCTGGGAGCCTTTTCGCCCCCCTTCCCCCCCAGCCGGCATTGGCGATTTGGCTCCTCTCTTCCAAAGCCTCTGGCAAGGCGAGGGATCCCTGCTGGCAGGGGCAACGGAGATCAACGCCATCGGCCACCGGGTGGTGCATGGGGGATCCCTCTACCACCAGCCCACCGTGATCACGCCCGAGGTGGAAGAAGCCATCGAACAGCTAAGCCCCCTGGCCCCAGCCCACAACCCTGCTGCTCTTGAGGGCATTCGCCTCCTGCGCCGGCTGTTGCCCGGGATCCCGCAGGTGGCCGTTTTCGACACCGCCTTCCACCAGCAGATGCCCCCGGCAGCCGCCCTCTATCCCCTTCCCTACGCCTGGGCCGAGCAGGGGATCCGCCGCTATGGTTTTCACGGCATCAACCACGAGCACTGCGCCCGCCGCGCCGCCGAGATCTTGAACCGGCCTCTAGAGGAGTTGCGGCTCATCACCTGTCACTTGGGCAATGGCTGTTCTCTGGCAGCCATTCGCGGGGGCCGCAGTGTCGACACTACCATGGGCTATACCCCCCTAGAGGGCTTGATGATGGGATCCCGCTCCGGCTCGGTGGATCCGGGGATTTTGATCCATCAGTTGCGCCGGGGCATGGACGTGGAGGAGCTTGACCGCATCTTGAACCGGGAATCCGGCTTGAAGGGCGTGTCCGGCCTCAGCAGCGACATGCGAGTTATCTTGGAAGCCATGCAGGCAGGCCATGCCCGCGCCGAGCTGGCCTTTAACCTCTTTGTCCACCGCCTGCGCAGCCAGATTGGGGCCATGCTCATGAGCTTGGATCGGCTGGATGCGTTGGTCTTCTCGGGCGGCATCGGGGAAAACGCCGCGCCAGTACGGGCAGCAGCCTGTGCCAACCTGGGCTTTTTGGGGATTCAAATCGACCCAGTTCTCAATGCTGGATCCCCGCGCAACTGCGACATCAGCACCTCTGATGCGCCAGTGCGAGTGCTGGTTATCTCCGCGCAGGAAGACTGGGCCATTGCCACCGCCTGCCAAAAACTGTTGCAAGGGGAATAGGCATTCTAGGCAGGTTTTCTCCTTGTCAACAACTGGCTCCGTAAGACCCTCCCCCGACTATGGGGCCAAGGCCGTGGGTAGGAGATCTGCTCCCCAAGAGAGGGGCTGAGGGATGCCGTGACCTCCTCTTGCACTCCTGATAATGCATGGAGGGCCGGCTTCAATCGCTTACGCCACGCTCTGCGAACGCTTCAAATCGTGTAGTCCCTTCCTCCTACCCCCGGCCCTGACTCTTACAGGGCGGGGCTTATCCACCCCCGCACCCCCAGCGGTTAAACTCGAAACCAGGCCCATTTCAAAGTCACGGGCAACTATGCAGTCTGCACAGCGCTTGCGCAGAGGGATCCCTCTGCTGTTGCTCCTAGGCGTCGGTTTGGCAGGATGTGGGGAGATGACCGGCAGCACCCCCCTGCCGACGCCGATACCGCCTCCCTCCCTCACCATCACCGATCTCTCGCCACGCACCGTCTCCGTAGGGCAAACCCCCACCTTTGTGGTCTCCTTCCGCGTCGAGGCCCCTGCCGGGATCCGCGGATCCAACGCTTTCTTGGCTGCCGTCACCACCCCGCTGGGTAACTTTGTCACCCTGGGGGCTTTCGACGCTTCCCAATTGCCCGGCTGCTTTGTCGGAGCCACCGCCTGTACGGTAACAGGGCTTACCCTGACGCAGAACCGCTTTACCGTTACCCAGACGGGATCCCATCAACTCACCATCAGCGTTTTCGATCGCCAGGAGCGGCTGGGCAGCGGCAGCTTTACCTTTAACGGCCTGCTCTGAAGCTCAAAAGCAGAATAGGGCCTTCAGCAGTTGCCAAGCAAAACGCCGCAGAGAATCTGCCAACGCAAGGGGTCTCCTCGCCATCGCAGACGTTGACGAGGCTTTGCTACTCTGAGGACAAAGCCA
This sequence comes from Synechococcus sp. B60.1, assembly GCF_047462555.1. Taxonomy (NCBI): domain Bacteria; kingdom Bacillati; phylum Cyanobacteriota; class Cyanophyceae; order Synechococcales; family Synechococcaceae; genus Synechococcus; species Synechococcus sp. B60.1. The sequence continues at coordinate 1,544 of NZ_JANSJN010000060.1, read as the reverse complement.
TTTCCAGTAGCCATAGAACGGCTTGCTGGCCAATACCTGGACTTTCTTGGGGGAAAAGGCTGAGGGCCGCAAAGCATGGAAAAGCCTCTCCAGTCCTGGCCAAGCTCCACCAACTGAGAGCCCACCCAACCTCGAGAGGACTTGCCGATCCGGCAGAAACCTTTACAGGTCAGGGCCTTGCCGGTCAATGCTGAGCGGCAGTTTGACTTGCTACCTTAATGAAGGCTGCTGGCCGGACAGGCGCTAGATTGGCTCACCACCCATGGATACTCGCCTAATCAACATCGGCTTTGGCAATATCGTCGCCGCCGGGCGTGTTATCGCCATTGTCAGTCCTGAGTCAGCTCCCATCAAACGCATCATTAGCGACGCCCGCGAAAGAGGCCAGTTGGTGGACGCGACCTACGGTCGCCGCACCCGCGCCGTAATCATCACCGATTCCGGGCACGTCATCCTCTCGGCCATTCAGCCCGAAACCGTTGCCAACCGCTTCCTCACCGCCAAGGTTGGGCTGACGGAGGAACCTGAGTAAAAGCCTCACAAGCAGCCTGCGAGGCCGAGAGTGAGATATCCTAAAACAAACCAAACAAGCCAACTGTCCAGCCGTCCTTTGTCGCTCTCCGCCTATGGCAGTTTCTCCCACTACGCTCTCCTCGCTAACTCCCCCTGAGTGCCTGCAGCAACAGGAAGCCCCTCGGCCTCCTGCCACTCGCGGTCGCCTGGTGGTTTTGACAGGGCCAAGTGGGGTGGGCAAAGGCACCCTGGTCAGCCAACTGCGCCAGCGCCACCCCGAGCTGTACTTTTCCGTCTCAGTAACCACCCGCCCCCCCCGCCCTGGGGAACAGGAAGGCGTCAACTACTACTTCCGCACTCGCGAGGAGTTCCTCAACCTGATTGAAGCCGATGAGTTGTTGGAATGGGCCCAGTACGCAGGTAACTTTTACGGCACTCCCCGCGAGATCGTGTTCAAAAAACTCAGCCAGGGTCAGGATGTGCTGCTGGAAATTGAACTGGCCGGGGCCCGTCAGGTAAGACAACAGTGCCCCGATGCCATTCGCATCTTCCTGTCTCCTCCTTCGCTAGAAGAGCTCGAACGCCGCATTCGCGAACGCGGACAAGACTCTGAAGCCAGCATCCAACGCCGTCTGCAACAGGCTCGCAAAGAATTGGATGCCAAAGACGAATTCGACTACGTGATCGTCAACGACAATCTAGAGCAAGCTCTGCAGGAGTTGGAAGCCTTGCTTTATCCTCCCTCTCCAAGGAAGGGGCAATCCTAGGGGCTCTGCGACTCCACGCGCTTTTTTCCCGAGAGCTCGCGTCTTTTTTTAGCTAAAAATTGGAGGCATGAGGCTTGGCATCCACGCCAAGTGCTCGCATAGCACTGAATTGGCTCTAGAAACGCCACGGGTGCAAGTAGCCACACGGTAACTGTTGCCGAGAGCATCGGCAGCCGGCTTCTCAGGTGCGGAAACTCCTGTTCAGGCTTCACCAAGACAGGGTAGGGGGGGTGAATCTGAAGAGGAAGTATCTGCTGAGCCAGT
>NZ_JANSJN010000059.1:0-18279 GCF_047462555.1 Synechococcus sp. B60.1 | reverse complement strand
TTCAGCTCTACTTCAGAGACCCGGTACACGGGATCCATGAAGCAACTGGGGCAGAAGAAGAGACAAAAGCTCTGCTGCCAAGCGGGTGAGGAAACCCCACCCGCCTGCGCGGTGGGGTAGTTCATGCCATTGTGAAGCTATTGTGGTAAGGAGATTTCTGGAGCCGGAAGTAAAAAGTAGCTGGGGTGTTTCCCCATCTCTTCGCGTAAGCGGGCCGTAGGCCTTGAAGGTGGGGCGATGCCGTCCCCCACAGGCTTGCGCAATAGGGGAGTTCGATCAACTGTAATCGACCTAGCCAGATCTGCGGCTGGCTGAACAACAACTCAGAACCCTTTGCAAGCGCTTTTGGCCTTCCAATGGACAAGGCCGTAGAAGTAGTCGTCTTGGCAGCGCCGAGCGGCAAGGGGTAAGCCTCGAAGTGGCTTGCGGATGTGATATCATCAATTTCCAACCCTTGGGCAAATGCGCAGCCGCAGCTTCAGCGAGGGCTGTTAACTCAGAGGTAGAGTACCACCTTGACACGGTGGGAGCCGCTGGTTCGATTCCAGCACAGCCCATTGTCAGACCAGCCAAGAGAATCTGCCCAAGTTCGGAAAGTTCTCATCCGGCAAACCCTCTGGGCTTTCAGTGACCCCGACAATTTAGTGTCATCCACCAAAATCCAGGGGTGGGACATAAGACGGGGCGCGGCCAGAGTGGGCATTCGGGAACGCCCAACCCGAGAACAAGGGTTTCCAGGTGAGGAAGGGGCCCATCTCTGCAGCGGCTGTTTTGGCGGCTGGAGGGTTGGTCTGGGATTGGGCCGGATCCCCTGCGGCCAATTTCCTTGGATCCCAGTCAGGGATCCCTATACTGGAGTAGAAGCACTGGAAGGCGCCAGAAAGGCAAGGGTAGCATTAGGTCAGACTGCTAGAGGGGGAAACAACCGATGGGATTGTTCGATCGGGTCAGCCGAATCATTAGATCCAATATCAACGCGCTGGTCAGCAGCGCTGAGGATCCGGAGAAGATCCTGAACCAAACCATTCAGGACATGTCTGAGGATCATTACCAAATGCGGCAAGCAGTTGCCCAGGCCATTGCTGCCCAGAAGCGGATAGAGCGGCAGTACGAGCAGGCGCAGCAGAACGTTGACGAGTGGCAAAGACGGGCCGAGTTGGCCTTGCGCAACAACAACGAGGCTCTGGCCCGCGAAGCGCTGGTGCGCAAGAAGACTTTCGCCGAAACCGCCCAAAGCCTAAAGCGGCAGTTGGATGAGCAGACCAAGCAGGTGGAGCTCCTCAAAAGCAACATGACCAAGCTAGAGAGCAAAATCGCCGAGGCCAAGACCAAAAAGGATATGCTCATCGCGCGGGCCCGGGCGGCCAAGGCTTCCCAACAAATCAACCAGGTCATCGGACGGGTGGACACCACCAGCGCCTTTGCAGCCTTTGAGCGCATGGAAGAGAAGGTAAACGCCCTGGAGGCCCAATCAGCGGCAGTGGCCGAGCTGGCGGTGGACAGCTTGGAGCAACAGTTTGCCGCGCTGGAGGCGGGTGGAGCAGATGTCGATCATGAGCTGATGATGCTGAAAGCGGCGATGCAGGGCCAGTTGCCCGCCGGAGAGCGGAAAGTTTTGCCGCAAGCCCAATCTGCTGCCCCGGCTGAAAGCGAGGTAGATGCAGATCTGGAAAATCTGCGCCGCGAAATCGACCAGCTTTAACCATGGGAGGCCGTGTCTTCCGAAGGGTGTCTCCTCTGGGCTCAGGTGCGTTGGGATTTCCTGAGCTAGAGAATACAGGGTGGTAAGCTAGGCTGGAAGGGCCGTTGACCTGCCTCTGGGGGGGTTAGGGTAGCCTTCCTGCGTTTTTGCGAGAGAACCAACAGCGATGACAACAGCGAATATCAAACCTCTCCTAGACGCTAAGCAACTGTTGCAGGCTTATGCGTCTGGCCAGCGGGATTTTTCTGGAACCAACCTGAGCGGGGCGCAGTTGAGCGGCGCGAACTTGAGGGGCATTGTCCTGCGAGATGCCGACTTAAGTGGGGCGGATTTGCGTGAGGCGGATTTGTCGGGGGCGGATCTCTCCGGAGCCGACCTGCGCGGAGCCAAGCTGCGGCGGGTAAACCTAATCGGGGCCAAGCTGATCAAGGCCGATCTGCGCGGGGCCAACCTCTACCGGGCCAAGTTGCTCAGAGCTGATCTCAGCGAGGCCGATCTTAGCCGCGCCGATTTGCGAATTGGCGCCGATCTGCGCGGAGCCATCATCACCAACACCCGTTTTCGCGGTGCCCTCTACGACGAGTACACCAAGTTTCCGGATGGCTTCAACCCCACCGAAATGGGCATGTAGCTGGAGCCTCGCCTAGGGGATCAAGCCTTGCCACAACTGGGCGACGCCTTCGGCAGCCGCTACAAAAGGCGGGTTGTGCAGGTCGGGCTTGTTGTAGCGCAAGGGATCCCCTTTCAGATCTGTGACACTTCCCCCCGCCTGCTCGACGATACAGTGGGCGGCGGCGGTATCCCACTCCAGGGTTGGGCCAAAGCGGGGGTAGAGATGGGCGGATCCCTCAGCCACCAGACAAAACTTGAGGGCACTGCCCACGGACTTGACTTCGAGAGAACTGTAGCGCCGTCGCAGCTGTTCCAGGAATTGCTCCGTCTCCGGGCTGCGGTGGGAGCGGCTGGCCACCACCTGCAGAGGAGCCTGGGCGGGGGGGCGGGCCCGGATGGGCTCTTTGCCTTTGTAGGCCCCCAGGCCCTGCGCTGCCCTGTAGGTAAGACCGAGAGCTGGGGCATGGACGACACCTAGGATGGGGATCCCTGCCTCGACGAGGGCAATGTTGACCGTGAACTGGTCGTTGCGCCCGATAAACTCGCGCGTGCCGTCCAAGGGATCCACCAACCAAAACCGTCGCCACGGCTGCCGCTGGGTGTAGGGAATGCCGCCAGATTCTTCTGAAAGTACGGGGATCTCAGGGGTCAGGTCTTGCAGGCCCTGTAAGATCAGGCGGTGGGAGGCCAGATCCGCTTGGGTGAGGGGGGAGGCATCTGCTTTGAGTTCGACCTGCAGCCGTTCTTGCCGATAGAAGGGCAAGATGGCCTGCCCTGCCGCTTCTGCTAGGTGGCACACCTTGGGCAGGAGAGCAGCCAGATCTGGAGCCTGCACGGATCCCTCCCTTAGCGACGCACCGGAATGCCGTGGGCAGCCAAGTCGGCTTTGATCTGCTCAATCGTCACCTGACCGTAGTGGAGCAGCGAGGCCAACAGGGCTGCTTCTGCTCCCCCCTCTTGGAGAGCTTGGCGGATGTGGGCACAGTCTCCTGCTCCTCCTGAGGCGATCACCGGCACCGACACCACTTCGGCCACCCGGCGGGTCAGCTCTAGGTCGTAGCCAGCCTGGGTGCCGTCGGCGTCCATGCTGGTGAGCAAGATCTCCCCTGCCCCCCGCTCGGCCACGGTTTTGGCCCACTCCACCGCGTCCAGGCCCGTCGGCTCCCTCCCCCCGCGCACGTACACTTCCCAGCCGCCACCCTGAGGCTTGGCGCGGGCGTCGATAGCCACCACGATGCACTGGGATCCAAACTGACGGCTGGCCTGGGCAATGAGATCCGGATCCCGAACTGCCGCCGAGTTGAGGCTCACCTTGTCGGCCCCAGCCCGCAACAGTTGCCGGATCCCGTCCACATCGCGGATCCCACCTCCCACCGTGAGGGGGATGAACACCTGCTCGGCGGTGCGTCGCACCACCTCCAGCAAGATCTCCCGCTCTTCGTGAGTGGCGGTGATGTCTAGAAAGACTAGCTCGTCAGCTCCCGCCTGGTCGTAGGCCTGGGCCAGCTCCACCGGATCCCCGGCATCGCGCAACTGCACAAACCGGATTCCTTTGACCACCCGCCCCGCCGCCACATCCAGACAGGGAATAATCCGTTTGGCCAACATCGCCTTCTCCTCCGCTGGCGTGATGGCCTAGCCAAAGCTGATGACTAAGAAAGGCTCTTGAAACTTGGCCCCGCTTACCTGCCGGCCTGCCAGGCTGGGGGGCAGGAACAAGTTGCGCCGCTGATCCCCGGCGGTGATGGTCAGTTCTGGCCCAGATTGGCTCAGCTCGATTTGGGCCTTGCTAAAGCCGGGAAGAAACAGCTTCACGGTGCGGGATCCCTCGTCGATGGCTACAGGCGGCGGCACCTCCGGCGCCGCGAAAATCCCTCCTACCGCCTCTTCCAAAGCCGACCAATCGGATCCCTGGCGCCGCGGCAGGATGCGCACAGGCAGCGGAGAAAAATCGGCAGCCGACACCTCCCCAGGAACCAGCGGCACGACCCAGAGGCCACCCACTGTCAGCCCCACCATCTGGGCACTGCCCCAGAGGTAGCGGGCAGTCTGCACGGCCATCGGATCCGGGGTGGTCACCAGGTGGGCCAACACGCGACGAGGATCGGCGATGGCCTGGCGTCCCTGCTCGAAAATGTTGGTCATCCCCCCCAGGCGATTCGACAGATCCTCTAAAGATGAGAACTCCACGGTGCTAACCGACCGCAGCAGCGGCTCGGCAAAAGGGCGCAGGGTTTTGGCCAAGTCGGATCCCAAAAAAGCTTTAGAAGCCCGTCGCCAGTACCAACTGGCCACCTCCGGGATCCCAAAGGCCCGCAAGGTGGTCAGATCCCCTGGACCATCGTAGAGAATGCAGTCGTATTGGCCGCTGGCATCGTAACGGCGCAGCGCTTCCAGAGCCAGGGCCTGATCCATGCCCGGCAGCACCCCCAGCTCCTGACCGTAGATCTCCCGGAAAAAGGGAGTGCGTACGTATTGGGCTTCCAGCTCTTTGGCCGCCGTCCAGTACTGCTCCAGAAGCTGGGTTGTGCGCAACTGCACCACGCTCAAGTTGGCGGCAATAGTTACCGGCTCGCCGGAAAGCGGGATCCCACCCAAGAGCATCTCCAGCCCCGGCCCCGGCTGATGGCCGACCAACAGCACCCGCCGCCCCTGCTGGGCTGCCGCCCGGGCTACTGCCACAGTCAGGGTGCTCCGGCCGGTGCCCCCCTTGCCCAAAAAGGTGAGGATTTGGCTCATTCCCGCTCCTCCCGACCCCGCTCTCCAGATTCTCCATAGATGTCGATGTACAGCGATTGCCCCGCCAACTGAGCTGCCGCCATCATGACCTGCCGAATGGCTTGCAGGGTGCGCCCGCCCCGCCCCAATACCCGCCCGCGATCTTTGGGGTCAAAGGCCAGCCGCAGCCAAACCTTGCGCCCGCCACAGGTGGTTTCCACGTCCATTGGCGGTGGGCCGCCGCTGAGCAACGGCTCGATCAAGAGATGGACAAGGGCTTCGTAATCCGGCATGAGGAGCTAGACGACAGGGAAGAACAACTGCCGAGCCAAGCTTAGCCGAAAGTGCAGCCGCCCCTAAGCCTCAACCTGAGGTTTTTTCTCTTCAGCCTCTGGTTCCGGCTCCTGGGAGTTCGCCTCCGCTGCCGCTTCCGCAGACGCCTCAGGAAGATCCGCCGCTGCAGCAGGCTCCTCCGTGGACGGCTCCGGCTCAGGGATCCCAGCCTCAGGCTTGGCAATGGCTGGGATGCGAATCGCGGCAACCACTCCGCCCTCGCCAGCTTTCAACATCTCGTAGAGGCCGGCTTTTTTGAGGATCCCGTCCACAGTGTCTGTAGGCTGAGCGCCACGCCGCAACCACTTAAGCAGGCCTGCCGTCTCCAGAACTGTCTCCTTGGTGCGAGGGTTATAGTAGCCCAACTCCTCCAGCGGACGACCCTCACGGCGGGTCTTACTTTCAATAGCGATGATGCGATAACTGGGTTGCCGTCTTTTTCCGTAGCGCTTGAGCCGTAACTTAACCATGGGGTGTCTGCTCCTCGGGGGTGCTCCGCAAGCTGTAAAGGGTTACCAAGAGAAGAAAAGATGAAACAAGCCAAGCTGCCACCCCTTACCGCATCCCAGCGGAAGTCTTGGCGGCTGGCTATGACAGAGACCCCCTATTATAATCGATTGTTCCTCGGCGGAAAAAGGGCCGAATCGACACCAAGTGGCATTTTCATCTGAATGCACGGGATCCCTCACCGTCTATACGGTGGAGAGGGATAGCGCCCAATATACCTAGCATGACCCAAGTTTTGATTATCTCTTGCAAGCTCAAGGTGTCTGCCTCACAAGCCGCAAAGCTGGATGCGACCAAGGCCTACGGCCCGCTGGCGCGAGCGTGGACGAGTCAACCAGCAGTCAGACAGAGCGGCGGCGGTTGAGCAGTGAGGCCTACGGCCCGCTAGCGCGAGGGGCGTTCTAACCGTTGCGGTAGTTTGTGCACTACAAGGCAGCAAGAGCAGGAGTGAAGGTTGTGGTGGTGCCGCCTGCCTACACTTCGCAGACCTGTCACCGCTGCTTGTGGCTTGGCCAGCGGGAAGGGAAGCGTTTTCGCTGGGTCAACCCGGCCTGTTGTTGGGGAGGGGATGCGGGACGGAGTCCTTGTGAGTGAGCTTCAGGGCTACCCAAAACCCCACCCGCCTATGCGGTGGGGCAGTTTATGGCAAAGTTGAAGAGGAAACCCAAGCTCAGCAACAACCCCCATGGTCAACTACGCCGACTTGACAGATGAGCAGCGCCAGCTCTACCTCAAAGCCTTGATCGCGGTAGCCCGAGTGGACGGCCAGTTGGACGAAGAGGAGAGCAACTTTTTCCTGCAAATTGCCGAAGGGATGGGCGTCGAAAAACAGGTGGCCCAAAGCTACCTGGCCGAGGAGACGGGCGCAACCCTAGACCTCAGCCGGATCCCTCCTCTACACAATGCAGCCGGAGCCCTAATCCTGCGAGATTTGGCGGCGATGGCGGTGGTCAACAACGAGCTGGCGGAAAAAGAAGAGGCTCTGATTTTCGAGATCGGCAAAGCCATGCAATTCAGCCAGGAGGAGATCAACGAGTTCTTGGACTGGGCCTTCATGGGCCTGCAATGGCAACTGAAAAGCGCCGCCCTGCTGGAGCGCTACGCTGCCGACGGCAACAGCTAGCCTTGGCTTGAGCAAAGCCCAGCCTACGCCCATGGGAAAGGCTTGTATCCACTAGCTGATGTAGCGATCAAGGGCCCGCTGCAGCTCTTCCAGTTCCACCTCGATGTTGCCACTTTCGATGGCGTGGCGGATGCAGTGACGGATGTGGTCGTCAAGAATAAGGCGCGCCACCCGATCCAGTGCCCCCTTGACAGCGGCAATCTGCAGCAGCACATCCGGACAGGGCTGATCCTGCTCGATCATAGAGCGGATCCCGCGCACATGCCCCTCGATGCGAGCCAGACGATGGATTAGCTTGCGCCGCGACTGCGGGTCATGGTGGTGAGGCTGGGCTCGCCCCGATAGAGGTGGCTGCTCCAGCGCAAGCTCCCACTCCTCCTCCCAATCGGGTTCTGCAGGGAGCGGGGGGACAGAGCCGGTTGGAACTGGGGAAACGGGATCCGACATAAAAAAGCAGAGGACTGTTTGCATGATACCGCTCGCTTTTCCCCGAGAACGTTGGGGTGCTCTACAATAAGGGGAGATATGAAATTTTGTAAAACCTCTCATACTTTGGCTCCATGACCTCTGTGCTCTCCCCCTTTGGCCCTGTAGAAGCGGATCTGGAGCGTTTACGCCAGAACCTGTCGCGGCTGGTTAGCGCCAAACACCCAATTCTGGCCATGGCTGCCGAACATCTGTTTTCGGCGGGGGGGAAAGGGATCCGACCGGCGATTGTGCTGTTGATTGCGCGGGCTACCACGCCGGATGGGGAGATTACCCCACAGCATTGGCGCCTGGCGGAAATTACCGAGATGATCCACACGGCCAGCTTGGTGCACGACGATGTCATCGACACTGCGGACGTGCGGCGGGGCATCGACACAGTAAATACCCTTTTCGACAACCGCGTAGCGGTGCTGGCGGGGGACTACCTCTTCGGCCAAGCTGCCTGGTATTTGGCTAACCTGGACAATCTGGAAGTGGTGAAGCTCTTGTCCAAGGTAATCATGGATCTGCCGGAGGGCGAGGTACGCCAGAGCCTCACCCGCTTCGACCCGGATGTGTCGCTGGAGGAGTACCTGGCCAAGAGCTTCTACAAAACCGCCTCCCTCATATCCGGCAGTTCTAAGGCCGCCGGGCTGCTGAGCGGGGTCAGTCCTGAGGTGGCTGATCGCCTCTTTGACTTTGGCCGCGACCTGGGCATTGCCTTCCAAATCGTGGACGATCTGCTGGATTTCACCGCCTCGGCAGAGATGCTCGGCAAGCCGGTGGGTTCTGACCTCATCCAGGGCAACTTGACGGCACCGGTTTTGTTCGCCCTGGAGGAGTTTCCCCAGATGCGGGAGCTCATCCTCCGAGAGCTGGCCGAACCCCAGGATCTCCAGCAGGCCCTGGAGTGGGTCTACCAGAGCAATGGGATCCCGCGCTCCCGCCAGTTGGCGCGAGACTATGCCCGTCGGGCTGCCGAGGCGTTGGAAGTTCTCCCCGATTCGGTAGCCCGCCGAGCTTTGTTTCAAATGGTGGACTATGTGCTGGAGCGGGCCCGCTGAGAGACTTTTCCAGGTTTAGGTTCGACTCCCCGAAGCCTGCGCCCCTTCAGAAGAGAGCTCCGGATACTCTGGGGGGGTGAAAAAGTGCAGGCGATTGGGGGGCCAAAAGCGGAAGATGGTGTTGCCGATGATGTTCTCTTCCGGCAAAAATCCCCACACATGGGAGTCTTGGCTGTCGTTGCGGTTGTCCCCCATCACAAAATAGGAGCCGGGGGGGACGAGAAATTCGGATCCCTGGTTGGGCACGCCGGGGCAGCGCTCGCCCGGACAGGAGTAATTGGGGGGAGCGTAGATATAGTCCTCCTGGAGCGGGATGCCGTTGACGATCACCTTGCCATCGGCAATGCGGATGCGATCTCCCGGCAGGCCGATCACCCGCTTGATATAGGCACCGTCGAAGTTCAGCTTGGCAGGCGGGTAGAAGACGATGATGTCGCCCCGTCTGGGGGAGCTGAAGCGGTAGCTGACCTTTTCCACCACCAGCCGATCCCCTTCTTCTAGGGTGGGCAGCATCGAATCAGATGGGATCCAACGTGCTTCCGCCACAAAGGTGCGAATGCCGAAGGCCAACAGCAGCGCCAGCACCACTGTCAGCAAGTTCTCCCGCTGAGCCTGCCACCAGGTGCGGGAGCTGGAGCCGGCGGAGGTTTCCCCTGGCGACAGCTTGGGCTGGGGCAAAGACGTCGGATCTTTTGACGGCATGGCGGCTAGTGCACAAGACTGCACGATCTCAAGATTATCGCACCCAGCAGGAGCCAGCATCGAAAAGACGAATGGCCGCCAGTAGCTTACGATCGAGAGACACGTAGCCTGTAACTTGCAAACCCCATGACGATTTCAACAGAAGAACGCCTAGATCGGCTTGAGCGCTTGGTCGAGACCAACAGCCAAGCAATAGCCCACCTCAGCCAACAACAAGGGGAAATTTTGCAGCGGATCGATCGGCTCGCAGGAGATACTGGAAAGCTCTCAGAGCGTGTCGAGAAACTATCGGGCGACGTCGAGAAACTATCGGGCGACGTCGAGAAACTATCAGGTGACCTGGAAAAACTGACTTTTAAGTTCGACACCGCTCAGAGCATCGGGGAACGGCTGGAACGTCTAGCCACCAGCCTGATTGCCGGCGCCACCATCAGCATTATTGCCGGAGTCATTTTGGTGCTGTTGCGGGAGGGATCCCGTTAGGAAGAAGCCGCTCAGGTTGTCGTGGGAATGAGACGCCTGGGGCGCTGAGGAGAGGCTCCTGGACTCCTACAGGCAGGGATTGGGGCAGGAGAGCAATGGCCTGGCCTGCATCGAAATGCCCATGGGGGATCAACTGCCAGAGGTGAGTTTTTCCCAGTCCTGCTGGTGGATAGCGATCATCTGGGCCTGGGCCTGAATGGCCGCTAACGTCTCTGCCATCAGGAGCCAGTTGCTGTCAGGGGGAGTGGGATATTGCTTGAGCTTCCCCAGGGTGCTGCTAAGGGCCACTTGCAGTTGCTGCAGCAGTTGGTGGGTTTGTTGGGCCAAAGCCACAGTCTCGGAGACGCGGAGGCGGTTTTGGCCTTGCTGATACTTCTGGAGGGCTTCTCCTCGCAGAATGCTGAGGATGGCCCCTTCCCTGGGAGGGGAGCCTGGCCCGCTTTTAGAAGGCTGGGGGATAATGCGCAACTGCAGCACCAGTGGCTCCCCCCGGTACAGCCGCTCCGCCTCTGCCTGCTGCGGCTCCCCGATGAGGTTGGGATCGAGAGCCATCATCCGCTTCATGGCGGCGATCAACTTTGCCCGTATCGACTCCGAGAGTTCCTTGAACAGATCCCGCAAAATCCCCTGCTGGCGGTAGCGAACCCGGCACAGCACTCCCTCCTGGGGTTCTACAAAAATTTGCTCTGCTTTCTCGTCTAAAGCCCGCCGCAGCATTGAGTTCAGCAACTGCTGCACCGTCTCTTCCGATTCGTCAGCAGGAAGGGGCGGAGCCGTTGGCCGTGCCGGCAGCGGCTGGGTGGGAGTCGGTCGGCTGGGCGGCCCAGCTACGGGAGCAGGGACTTCCCGAGTGGTGCGGTTAGCGTGGACCTGCAGGCGGAGCTGCTCCACCTCTGCCGGGCTGGGTGGGTGGCTAAAGTAGTAGGCAATTAAATCCTGCTGCTGCTCAAAAGTAATTGGGATCGGCTCAACGGAGATCTGGGAATAGGCGAGCATCTTGCTCACGTAGTCCAACGCCGCCAAATCCTGGGGATCCACCATGCCCAAAATGAGGCTATCGGTATCCAGGGCCACGGGCACAACCTGGTAGTAAATGCAGATCTCCACCGGCAGGTACTGGGCAATCAGGGCCGGCACCCGCGCCCGGTCAATAATTGAGTGTGGTCCCACCGCCAGCGAGGCATTTGGATCAGTCATGGCAAGCCTGGAGTGGATCCCGCACAGGCGAGACGTCACTTTCGAGCATTTTGATCATAGAGTAAAGGCTGCCTCCCCCGCCGTCTGAACCCCACAGCATCCAGGCTCGTCTGACCAGCGCAAATTGAATAATGTAATACTAGGAGCATTCTAGAATCCTTTACACCCACAGCAGTCAGGCCTTGTTAAGTCTTGGAGTTAACATCGACCACATTGCCACACTGCGCCAGGCTCGCCGCACCGTAGAGCCGGATCCGGTGGCAGCGGCAGTAATTGCCGAGTTGGCAGGTGCAGATGGGATCACGGTGCATTTGCGCGAGGATCGCCGTCACATTCAGGATCGGGATGTGCGGCTGTTGCGGCAGACGGTGCGCACCCACCTCAACTTGGAGATGGCCGCCACCGACGAGATGGTAGCCATTGCACTGGAGATCAAGCCCGATTATGTCACCTTAGTTCCCGAGCGGCGAGAAGAGATCACCACCGAGGGGGGTCTGGATGTGGCAGGGCAGGTGTCGCGTCTTAGCGAGGTGGTCAGCCAACTGCAGGGATCTGGCATTCCCGTCAGCTTGTTTGTCGATCCCGATCCCATCCAAATTGCCGCCGCTGCCCAGGTGGGGGCCCGCTGGGTGGAGCTGCACACGGGACGCTATGCGGAGGCGTCCTCGGAAGCGCAACAAGAGGCGGAGTTGGCCCAACTTCGGCAGGCTAGCCAACAGGCGATTCAACTGGGCTTGCGGGTGAACGCCGGACACGGCCTCACCTACTGGAACGTCGGCCCGGTGGCACGGATCCCTGGCATGGAAGAGCTGAACATCGGCCATAGCATCATCAGTCGAGCGGTGCTGGTGGGGTTGGATCGGGCGGTGCGAGAGATGCGTCAGGCGATGGGATTAGGCTCAGGAGTAGGCCCGGCATGAACTCGGAGTACTACGGCTACGACAACGGCTACGACAACTACGTTCTCGACCAGGCTGAGGTCGAGCGCCTGCTGGATCTGCTGCCCGCCAGCATGCGGGAGAGTGTGAAGATCTTGCCGGCCTCGGAGCGGCAGACGGTGGTGATCAAGGGCCGTCGGCAAATGCCCTGGGAACGGCAGATGCGGCTGTTCATCAAGCCCTACGAGTGGCGACAGTTCACTCCCCTGCAGCGGGCAGGGCTGTTTCTCCACAAGGTGGGCTACTACAGCCGGGCAGCCTCGCGGCAAATCGACTTTTACCTGGCCATAGCGGCTCTGGGAGGGCTGAGCCTGATCTTCGAGGTCGTGCAGCAAGACCCGGTGGGGGCAACGGTTTCGGGAGGGTTGAGCGGCTTGGCGCTTTGGCAGTTGCGCCGCGACCAAACCAACGACCGCCGTCTTCTGGCCGCCGATGCCTACGCCGTGGATCGCCTGGTGTTGCGCGGGATCCCACGGCTGCAGGCGGTGGAGGCCTTAGGGCAGGCGCTGCACCTAGAGGCCCGTCTGGAGGGGCGTTCTGGCAACGACCTGTTGGACATGCTGCGCTACCAAAACCTGAAGCGGCTGGCCCAGCGCCCCGCAGAAGACATTGTGTTGAGCTAGGGCCGAGCCGAGCCATGCTTTCCCCTGCGCGGCTGGGATCCCTGGTGGGTCGGGGGGCCTGGGGGCATCACCTTCTCCAGGTGGCAGTAACCGATTCCACCAACCGGCTGCTCTTGGACTGGGGTCGTCGCTTCCCTCAGCCGCTGCCCCTGGGCACGGTTTTGGTGAGTACCCGCCAGCGGGCAGGACAGGGCCAGCATGGGCGAGTATGGCAATCGCCAGCGGGGGGGCTGTACCTGTCGGTCTGGCTGGGATCCCCGCCTCTTCGGCATTCGCTGCTGGAGTTGACCCTGACGCTGGCCTGGGGTGTTGCGGGCAGCCTACGACAGCGACTGGGGATCCCGCTGCAACTGAAATGGCCCAACGACCTAGTGGTGGTGGATGAGCAGTGTCCAGGTTCTCTGCGCAAGCTGGGTGGCCTCTTGGTGCAGAGCCGCTTTGGGGAGAGAGGGCAACTGCTGGGGCTGGTGGCTGGCATTGGGGTAAATGTCAACAATCCCGTGCCCGCTGAGGGAATCAATTTGGCCGAGATCTTGGGATCCGGGCAGGATGGCACTGCCGTTGCTGCCTGGGTCTTACAGGGGATGGAGCGCGGGTTTCAGATCTGGCTGCAGGAGGGGTTTGCTCCTGTGCGCTCCGAGTACGAAGCCTGGGCGGTAAAGCCGCAAGTTCGATGGCCCCCAGGAGAGACGCTGGCCACGGTTTTGGGCCTTGCCAGGGATGGGAGGCTGCGGGTACAAACACAGGGGGGGCTGATCCTCGTCCTTGCTCCCGACCAGGTGCGCCTGAGCTATCAACTGCCTATCGCCGGTGACCCTTCGTTTTCTGCTGAGTGACCTGTAGCGGGTGATGGATCCCTTGCCCATGTCGGCAAAGTCTTTTTGGCTGCGTCTTCCCTCTTGGCCAGGCAGCAGGTTGGCGGGAAGGGCGCGGTTGCTGCGGCGGCTAGGGCTGGGCTTAGGGTTGGGACTGGGCCTGCTCTGGTTCTCCTCCACCGCCCTGCTGGCGCAGACGCAACTCCATCCTCTGCCTCCCCCTCCCTCGGTAGGCCCGGCTCTGGACACCCCTGCAGCAGAAGCCCTGCTGTTGGATGGCGCCATTCCCCTGCCGGCGGGCAGCCCAGAGTCCACAGGCTTGGCGTCCGAACCTGGCAGCTCTCCAACTCTAGAGGCAGAAACCCGCGTAGAGACGGTGGTGGGGCGGGAAATGATCATGGAGCCGCCGGCGACCCAGAACTTGGCTGTCGATGCTCAGCCGGAAAGTGGGGTGCCAGTGGTGCTGATGGAGCGCAGCTCCGGTCGCCGCATCATCCTCATGCCGGGCGAAGAGATTCGCATTGAGGATCCCAGCCAACCCCAAACACCTGAACTGCCAACGCCGGCATTGCCCGAATTGGCGGCAGGCGAAGAACGGTTGCTCTATCCTTTGCCCCACCCCGTGCCGATTACCTCTGGGTTCGGCGTGCGGATTCACCCTATCCGCGGCCAGCCAGAGTTCCATGCCGGCGTGGATCTAGGGGCCAGCCTAGGCACGCCGATCCTGGCTTCGTTGAGCGGCAAGGTGGTGAGCGCGGGATCCTTGGGAGGCCTGGGAATTACGGTTGTGCTGGAGCATGCCGACAGTCGGCGCACGCGCTACGGCCACATGTCCGAAGTCGCGGTAAGAGCCGGGGAAGTGGTGGAACAGGGATCCGTGATCGGCTATGTGGGAGCAACCGGAGCGGTCACTGGGCCACACCTGCACTTTGAGCTGTGGAAGCAGACAGCGGGTCAAGGTTGGGTGGTTTTGGACGCCACAGAAGAGCTGAAGGTCGCCGTTGCCCAGTTGCCAGGTTAGCTTAATTGGCGGGAAGCCCCGCACTGTATGGGTAAATTGTGTTGACTCAAGAGCCAATCAGTGTCGGGATGACGGCCGTTCGTCCTACAATTGAGAAGAATAAGTTAACTCTCTGGAGAGTTTCCCACTGTGGATCGCACAGTGGCAGCACGCTAAGACCTCTGTACCAACAAGTCGGGGAAGCGTGAAGCCCGTACGCTATCGGTTCGCGCAGTGTGGTGTAAGCCATATTGTGTTGACTCAACAAAGATGAGTGTCGGGAGTCGTTCACGTTAGCATAATTGAGTAATTGAGCGGGATCCGAGTCGGCTAACAACTGGCCGGTGGGGTCAGCTTTTGCGGACGTGGCGGAATGGCAGACGCGCTAGACTTAGGATCTAGTGCCGCAAGGCGTAAGGGTTCAAGTCCCTTCGTCCGCATGGTCAAACAAGCTCCTCATTCCCGGCCCTTCTCCTAGGGGGAGAAAGAAAAAACTGTTAACCTTTTGGGCTGGTCTTGGGGGAAGTCTTCTGTCGCTAGCCGGGGAAGATCACTTGCAAGATTTGCTCAGGAGCAATCGAGTCGATCACTCCGTTGGCAGCCTTAACGGCGCGGAACGGCCCCTCAGCGGGCAGCAGCCGTTCCGGTTCAGTGGGGCCAAACAGAGCTACCAGAGGGGTTTGGGTGGCCACCGCCAGATGCATGGGGGCGCTATCGGTGCAAAGCAGCAGGGTTGACCCAGCGATCAAGGCCGCCAGTTGGCCCAGTTGGGGAGGACGACTGACTGGTAGATCCGGCAGTTGCGACAGAAACCCCTCCGCCAGTTTCTCATCCTCCGGCCCCAACAGCAGCACCAGTGGCAGCTCAGGGCGCTTTTCCCGGAAGCCCTTGATCACCCTGACCCAGTTGACGGGGGGATAGATCTTCTGAATTCCCTTCTCCTGTGACAGTTGGCTGGCGCCGGGGTGCAACAGCACATAATCTTTGGCAGCATCCCCTAGCAGGCGCTTGCGCTCTTGCTCCGCCCATTCCAAAGCTGTTTTTTTCAGGCGAATCTGGGGCAAGCCTGCCGGCGCCGCAATGCCAAACCCCTGTAACAGGTCGTGATACATGCTCGCTGCATATTGGGCCGGCTTCAGGGGCACCGGGTCGGTGAGCCAAGGCCGACCTGGACCCGGAGGGGCATAGCCAACCCGCTTCGGGATCCCGGTCAGCCAGAGCAGGAGCTTGACCCCCAGCCCTCTGCCCAGGCTCAGCACGGCGTCGTACTGCCGTTCCCGGATTCGCCCCAGCAGATCGCTGATATCTCCCAATGAAAGCTGCTCTTTGAACGGAAAGATCAGCACCCGATTCACCGAGGGACAGAGCTCGTAGGCAGCCGCCGACCGCGGCTCCACCATCACCTCCAGCTCAGCCTCCGGAAACCGCTGCCGCAAACTTGCCAGGGTGGGAAAGAAAAGAATTTGGTCGCCAATCCCTCCCGGCACCAAAGCTAGAATTCGGGGTGCTAAAGGCGCTTTGCCGCCAACTTGTTGAGAAGCAACCTGCATAGAGCATCCTGTCGATAGCTGTAGCTGTATCCAGCCTAGGGGATCCCTGGTCAGAAATGTACCGCGTTCACTCTAGCTTAGGCTCAATCCGGAGCGAGGCTGAATCCCAGCTGCTCGCTCAGCAACTGAGCTCCACAAAAGCCCAATTTGGTGCCAGAGCGTTGTCTCCACCGGCTCTTATCCTCGATGATGGGCTGTGGCCGCTACCCCCCAAAAGGCAGCACCATGACGGATGAGCCAATCCCGCTGCTGGATTTAACTTTGCAATACCGCGCTCTGGCTGCAACCCTTCTGCCTGAGGTGGAGGCGTTGCTGGCCTCTGGCCAGTACATCGGGGGAGAGGCGGTGCGGCGCTTTGAGAAGCTATTCTCCCAGTTTCTTGGCGGCGGCGACCTGGAGACCGTCAGTTGCAATTCCGGCACTGATGCTTTGGTATTGGCCCTGCGGGCCTTGGGGATCCAAGCGGGCGATGAGGTCATCACCACTGCCTTTAGCTTTTTTGCCTCTGCCGAGGCTATTGATTTGGTGGGGGCACGCCCGGTGTTCGTGGATGTGGATCCCTGCACCTTTAACCTGGATCCCCAGCTTCTGGCAAAGAGCATTTCTCCCCGCACCAAAGCCATAATCCCAGTGCATCTGTTTGGCCAGGCAGCCAACATGACCCAGATCCTGGCCATTGCGCGGCGACATGGGTTGGCAGTAGTGGAAGATTGCGCCCAAGCGGTAGGAGCCTGCTGGGGGGGCAGGCCAGTGGGCACCTGGGGCGATATCGGCTGCTTTAGCTTTTTTCCCACCAAAAACTTGGGGGCAGCAGGGGATGGCGGGGCAGTGGTAACCCGGGATCCGCAACTGGCCCGCCAGGTGCGCATCCTCAAAGAACACGGCCAGGTCTGTCAGTACCACCACGAATACATTGGCCTCAACAGCCGCCTCGACGCGCTGCAGGCCGTGATCCTCGCGGCTAAGCTGCCTTACCTGCGGGAGTGGAACTGGCGGCGGCAGGCCATTGCCGAGTCCTATCACCGCTTGTTGCAGGGGATCCCTGGCCTCATCCTGCCCCAGGTGGCGGTGGGGGGCAACTCGGTGTGGCACCAGTACACGGTGCGGGTGCCTGGCTCCCACCCAACCGACTCACGGCGGCGTGATGCTTTGCAACGGCAGTTGCAGGAGCGGGGCATTGCCAGCCGCGTTTACTACCCCATCCCTCTGCATCTGCAGCCGGTGTACCGCAAAAAGTTGGGGTACAAACCTGGGGATTTGCCCAATGCCGAACTCTGTGCTGCCCAGGTGTTGTCTTTGCCCTGTTTTCCCGAGCTGACCCTCCGGCAACAAGAGCGAGTGGCCGCGGCCATTGCCGAAATCCTCACAGAACAACCCTGCCCCTAGCCCCTGATCCATTTACGCTGCGAAGTACAGATATTCTCCGGCCAACGCAACGATAGCCACCTTGTCTTGGACGAAGTAGGAGGGATCCCTCAAAGGTCTGAGGAAAAACCCCAGAGCACCATCGCTAGCCTGTAACTGCTGTGCCACCGCAACTGTCCCGATTCCGCCTCGAAAGGACTCCGTCCTGCTGACACGAATGGCAGGAAGGATCCGACCAGTAAATTTGCGGGACTTGCCCTATCGCGTAGCTCAATGTTTGAGAATGTCCAGTACTCCCCCTAACTCCAGCGGAGGGTTGAGGGGCAAGAGTTAGCGGCACAGGGCGGCGGAGAAGGGATGCCAGTGTTACCAAAACTTAGCCAAGCAGCATTTCAACTCTTCCAATCCTTGCGGTGGCGGTGGAAGTTGGGGATCCGCTCTCCCCAGTTGAGGCAGCGGGTTCGTTTTCTGCGCCGCTTCCGCTTTACCCGCATCGGGGGTCGGTTTGTCGGGATCACCCTCCTGGTGAGTATTGCCGCCTTCAACACCGGCAACAATCCCCTATACCTGGTGCTGGGGATGCTGCTTAGCCTCATTCTCCTCAGCGGCCTCCTCTCCGAGCTCACCCTCAAAGATCTGGAGGTGAGCCGGCGGTTGCCCAGCCGCATCTTTGCCGGCCAGCCGGTCTTGGTGGGGCTGACGCTGGTCAATCGCAAGCGACACCTGCCCAGTTTTTCGCTGCAGGTGAGCGAACGCATCGAGGGGTTGAGGCAGACGGACTGGCCTTCCAGCTATGTGCTGCGGCTGGATCCCGGCAGCAGGGTGGAGACTTTCTATCAACACACCTTTTCAAGGCGAGGGGTGTGGCAGTTGCAGGGTTTTGAGATTGCCACCAGCTTTCCCTTTGAACTCTTCCGCAAGGCAGTGGAAATCGAGGACCCGCAGACGGTGATTGTGTTTCCTCGGCCTGCCCCTGTCCAAAACCTGTTGCTGTGGGAACAATTGAGCGGCGGTAGCCAGTTGCGCCCTCAGGCCGGCCAGGAGGGGGACTACCTTAGCCTGCGGCCTTATCGTCCCCA
>NZ_JANSJN010000058.1:15586-18388 GCF_047462555.1 Synechococcus sp. B60.1 | reverse complement strand
CCTATCTACTCAGCCATTGCCCTGTTTAGCTTCTTTGCTGTTATTTTCGGCCTCATCTTTAAAGACAAGTTGGAGTACCAGGTAGCCCTTTGGCAGCGGAACCGAGAGCGCCAAGGCCAGATTCCCTACCGCACGCCAGGGGTGATCCTCACCTACAGTCTCTGCTGTGGGTTTGCCTTTGGCTTTGTGGCTGCCTGTTTGCACGTGTTTGGCTTATCCTTGGCTTTGGCTGCCTTGGTCGGCGGGATCCTTGTCTTCAGCACGGCAGGATTGATCTGGTGGCGGCTGGGATCCCTGATGGATCTATTGGCGGTGGGGGGATCCCAGGCTATTGATATCGATTCTTACGGGGCAGGGGCTATTTTGGGTTCTAAGGCGGCGACGCCCACGGAAGAAGAATAGGGTACTGATGCAGAACTTTTGGCAGGCCATCGCCCAGCACCTTTCTAAAATTACAGGGGATCCCTTAGATCCCCTTCACTTCCGTTCTGTAGGCGGGGGCAGCATCAACGCTGCCTACCAGCTTTCCTGTGCGCTTCAGGCTTCTTCCGGCCAGGAAAGGCGGGAATACTTTGTCAAGGTAGCGCGGGGGGGAGAGGGGGCGCTGGAGATGTTCGCGGCAGAAGCAGCGGGCCTGCAAGCCTTAGCGGCTGCCAACGCCGTGCGAGTGCCGCAGCCGATTGCCTGGGGATCCCTAGATGGGCAGGCTTACCTGGTGCTGGAATACCTGGAGCTGACCTCACCCCGCCCCCAAACGGGGAGTTTACTGGGATCCCAGTTGGCCCAGTTGCACCGCACGCTCTCCCCCAACGGCAGCTACGGCTGGGATCGCAATAACACCATCGGCTCGACGCCGCAGATCAACAGTTGGCGGCAGAACTGGTTGGACTTCTACCGGGAACAGCGACTGCTCTACCAGGTCAAGCTGGCCTGCCAGCGGGGTTACCGCGGCGCGTGGGTAGCCCAAGCCGAGCGGGTCATGGCGGAGCTGGAGACTTTCTTTCGGGACTACCGGCCCGTCCCGTCTCTGCTCCATGGGGATCTCTGGGGTGGCAACTACGGCGCCTTGCCCGATGGCTCACCGGTGATTTTCGACCCGGCCACCTACTACGGGGATCGGGAGACGGATCTGGCGATGACTGAGCTTTTTGGCGGCTTTCCACCGGAGTTCTACCAGGCCTATCAAGAAGCCTATCCGCTGGATGAGGGGTATTCCCGGCGCAAGCCTCTTTACCAGCTCTACCACTGGCTTAACCATCTCAACCTGTTCGGAGAGGGCTACCTGGGCTCGGTGCAGCGGGCCTTGCAGCAATGCTTGCGCTTTCTTGGATAATCCCTCTCCCGCAAAGGGAAGAGCCAGCCGGCAGCTAGCGGCTCTTTTCTGGCGCAGCTTCCCCTGTCATGACTACAGCCCCCAT
Organism: Synechococcus sp. B60.1; assembly: GCF_047462555.1. Classification (NCBI taxonomy): domain Bacteria; kingdom Bacillati; phylum Cyanobacteriota; class Cyanophyceae; order Synechococcales; family Synechococcaceae; genus Synechococcus; species Synechococcus sp. B60.1. Next base: position 16,970 of record NZ_JANSJN010000058.1, on the reverse strand, counting down.
ATCTCCCAGCAGGCGGGACTGGTTGCGCAATATCCCCAATAGGTTCAGCCGATTGGCCCGCAGCCTGGGATCCGGATCCATGACCAAAACCGCCTCGAAAAAGCGATCCACTGCAGGGGCTGCTGCCTGCAGACCCTCCACCAGCGGGGTAAAGTCTCCTTGGAAGGCTGGCTCCACCCCCAGCCGGTAAACCCTTTGACAGGCCTCGTACAGCTCCCGTTCTGCCGCCTCCTGAAACAGGCTGGGATCCACGGCAGCCGCTGGATTCAGCACGGCGTAGTCCAAATCTCCCTGGGCGGCCAGGCGGGCGCAGCGGTTGAGGGTGGGGTAGAGATCCGCCAATTCTTCAGTAGCTCGCAGATGTTGTAAGTACTCGGCCCGCAGCAGGGTGAGGGGCAGGTTGCTCAAAGCCCGCAAGGTCAGTTCCGCTTTCTGGGGATCCTCTGTCTGCACGGATTCAGGATCCCCGACCACGGCTCTGACCAAGTCATAGTCGATTCGCTTTTCCTCCTGCAGAAGGATTTGCAGCCGCTGGGCGAGAAACTCCTGCAACGCTTTTAAGGTCTTTTCATCTCCCGCCGCATACTCCTGCACCACCTGGCGCAGGAGCTGATTGACATCCAACCTCCAGTCGGCATCCCAGGCAATCAACACCAGGCTGTTGGCAGCCCGCCGCAGGGCAAAGCGATCCGAAGAACCCGTGGGGATCTGCCCCAGGTGGAACATGCCCACCAAGGTGTCCAGGCGATCTGCCCAGCCCACCACCCGCCCGGTCAAAGAGGTGGGCAGAGCCTCCCCTGCCCCCAGGGGCCAGTAGTGCTGCTCGATCCCCTCTGCCACGGCTTCCGGCTCGCCGTCATGGCGGGCGTACTCGGCGCCCATGATCCCCTGCAGCTCCGGGAACTCGTACACCATTTGGGTAACCAGATCCGCCTTGCACAGGTAAGCCGTGCGATCTACTAAGGCTTGTTCTTGGGGATCCAGATTTAAGGCAGTGGCAATGAGGCGGCTGATGCGGCAGATGCGCTCCACTTTATTGCGCATGGATCCCAGCCCTTCGGCAAAGGTAACCGCCTGCAGCCGCTCCACCCGCTGGGCCAAGGGGATGCGGCGATCCTCCTCGTAGAAAAAGCGGGCATCGGCTAGGCGCGCCCGCACCACGCGGCTGTTGCCTGCCGCAATCCGCTCCGCTTGCCGGGGGTCGCCGTTGGAGATGGTGATGAAGTAGGGTAGCAATTTCTCGGGATCCCGGCCATCCCGCACCGGGAAGTAGCGCTGGTGGGTGATCATCACCGTCTGGATGACCGCAGGGGGCAATTGCAAAAACTCCGGCTCAAAGCGCCCCAGAACGGCCGTTGGCCACTCCACCAACTGCACCACCTCC